>JAHECH010000760.1 GCA_024641835.1 Deltaproteobacteria bacterium | reverse complement strand
GCGAGGCTATGCAGGGGGTCAATACCGTGACCGTATGATGTTGGCTGCACAGGCGGAATATCGGCTGGAATTACCGAAGAGGTTTGGCCTGGTGGCCTTTGCCGGGGTCGGGGAAGTGGCGCGAGCACTGGACGACCTTAATATGCAGGACTTGCTCCCGAGCGTAGGAGCCGGGTTGCGGTATACGCTAGCGAAAGAGAACCACATCAATCTGCGCCTCGACTTTGCCGTGGGCAGAGACAGCGAGGCCTTTTACGTGTCCATCGGGGAGGCCTTCTAGACTGTCAAGGCAGGAAAAATGGACGGGCAGTATCGCGGTGGGGAGCAGTCCCGGTCGGTTGCGTTTGCGCTGAGCCTGTCGAAGCATGAACGGACGTCATGAAGGTCGGATTTCGACAAGCTCAGTGTCGCTCGCTTCTGGCCTGGGTGCGCACATCGCTTTCGTTGATCCCGGGGGGTGGGGGTTCAAGTTGGGTGTTGTTTTCCTGTTCCCGAAATAGAGAAGCAATCGGATAACAAAGGTGTCGAGCGGATTCAAGGGGTTTCTGCTATCGCTCCACCCCCTTGCGTTCACCTCCTCGTCGGGTCGCCTCCCCGCGCGAGTGTGAATCTGAATTTGAATATTCTTTGCACAGGTACCAGATGACTAAAAGGCAATCGGATTTTTTGTTTGGCTATGATTTTAAGTTCCCAGATTTCAAATTTACACCCATGGAGGTTTTAATCAATACGATGGGGTCAGGGCTTGACATCGGACATTTGCTGCCAAGGACTTGATCCCGGAGATGATTGGGGGGAGGGGCAAGTTCTGGAGGCATGCACTTCATGGGTCCAACCGACCGATGGACTCGGACCGCGCCGGCTTTGACCGGGGTTGCTCCATGAATACAGACGAAAAACCTCCTTGAGTTCTGCCTATACCTTCATGGACGCAGGGCGTACCCCCATCAGCCAGAGGCGTGGCACGCAGCGCCGGTGATCCCAGGGGGTTTGAGCTCAGGGAAGGCCTGGTGTTCGTCTTTCCAAAGTGAGTCGGAAGTCAAAGAAACGCTAAAGAGGAGGAAGACAATGAAGACAAGAAGAGGCGTCGTATATCTATTATGTTGTTGACGGCCATCACGGTTTTGTCCGTTTCTGCTGCTTTGCCGCAGGACAAGCCGGCGGATAACATGCAGATCGTGCTCGAAAAGGTCCATGCCGACAAGAAGCTCCTTGTTGCCGCGAATATGGATCTGACTGAATCGGAAGCCAAGGCCTTCTGGCCAGTCTATGAAAAGTACCAGAATGAACTGTTTCTTCTTCGATCACGCACCGTGAAATTGATCAAGGACTATTCGGATGCCTATGAAAAGATGAGCAACGATAAGGCGAAAATGCTGCTTGACGAGTTAATGATCATCGAGACTCTGGGGCCGAAGCTTCGTCAGACCTATCTCCCGAAGTTTCGCAAAGTCTTGCCGGAGGTAAAGGTCGTTCGCTACTACCAGATCGAGAACAAGATCAATGCGGCGCTGAACTATGAACTCGCTTCAAACATCCCGCTCATGAAAGCGGCCCAGTAGTTGTAACAAAGGGAGGATACGATGATGAGAACCTTACGTTTGACAACTATCTTATTGGTCCTTGCGTTCGCTGCGTTCACCCTCATGAGTGCGAATCCTGCGCGGGCAGCGTCCGCAGCAGAAATCAACCGTGACGCCAAGAACGCCCTGCAGAAACTGTACAAAAAATCAAGTTCAGCCAAAGCACTGGGTGAAAAGGCAAAGGCCATCCTCGTCTTTCCGGGTATTACCAAGGGTGGCTTCCTTGTGGGTGGGCAGTATGGCGAGGGCGCCCTCATGAAGGAGGGAAAGACCATAGCTTGCTACAACACGGTCGCGGTCTCATACGGTCTGCAGGCAGGTATCCAGAAATACGGGTATGCGTTGGTTTTTATGACAGACTCCGCACGGGAATATCTCGACAGAAGCGATGGCTGGGAACTGGGCACGGGCCAAGCATTGTCATTTTAAACGAGGGAGCAGCCGGCGGCATTTCAACCACTACCGCGAAGTCCGACGTTTACGCCTTCTTTTTTGACCGGAGGGGGCTCATGGCCGGTCTTGGCCTTCAGGGCACCAAGATCACAAAGATAGAGAAGTAATAGAGGAGAAATAGAGATGAACGTCCCTTGTCGACACGCATTAGTTGGCTTGTTTCTTTCCTGCATGTTGTCCACACCGGCCTGGGGAGCGGGTCTCTGGGTGTATGAGCGTGGCACGCCGGAGGTAGGCACAGCGAATGCGGGGGTAGCGGCGAGGGCTGATGATGCTTCCACAGCCCTTAGCAACCCTGCCGGCATGACCAGACTGGACAAATCCCAATTCCTGGTCGGACTCCAGCCCATGTTTCTGGATATCCAATTCTCACCGGACTCACGCACCACTACATCCGGCAGCTCTGGCGATGCCAGCAGCTTCATCCCCGGCATGGGTTTCTTTTATGTGCATCCTCTTGGGGATAAGTGGCGTTTTGGATTTTCCCTCGCTTCGTTTTTTGGCCTGGGCGTCAAATACGAGGATGATTGGGTGGGACGCTATTATATCCAAGAAGGTAACTTCCTCACACTTTCAGCCGTCCCAACCCTAGCCTACAAGGTGAACGACTGGCTTTCGGTTGGGGGCGGAGTTGCTATGG
>JAHECH010000099.1 GCA_024641835.1 Deltaproteobacteria bacterium | reverse complement strand
CCCAGGCTTTCATTCGTCTCAGATAGAGGCAGACTGAGAGAGTTTGTTGGGATTCAAGAAAAGAAAGGCAGAGCATTGCTGCTCTGCCTTGGGAGGAGGGTGGGTGAGATGGTTAACTCTCCAACTGGGCCTATTTGGGGTTTCGCCTGAAAGTTACTCTGCCAACTGAATCTGCCCTACGACACTGGTTACAGCCTGAGTCAAACCTGATATTGAAAACTTCCCGCGATGCCGTTATTATCTCCGAGAGCCCCTCTAAAAATTTTATTTTAGGAGATGATCGGTAGAAAAGATGCACGCACACCTGAGAAGTTTTTTTGCACCTTTCTTGATTGTCTTTCTATCAAAGAGCCGTCAATGAATCATGGTTTCATTGTTTTCGTGATCTCGTAGTAATGCAAGAGGTTTGCCAAAACCTGCAACAAAAAACATTTTTCGGGATATCAAAGAGTTGGCAACGCAACGGAGAATTGCTCTTGCTGTGCTTAGGCAAAATTTGTCAAAAACAGACAGGAATCGTCATGTTTTTAGGCATTTTCTTCCATCAGCAGCAGCGGCTTTCTTTTTCCCACCCTTTCTTTCCCCTCGGAAAAAGACGGCATCTTTCGGGATGAAGAGTGTAACTATCCTAGAAAATGGAAAGAATTCCAAAAGTCACCTATTCTGTTCGACCATTGTGAATTATTTCGTTCGATCAGTCCTGTTCGGTAAGATTTTTGCTTCCTAAGAAAGACGAACGAATTCTTTCTTCTCCTCTCCGGCGGTCTTTGGTATGGGCACAGACTTTCCCGTCCGATTCGGCAAATATGCACTTCTGGAAAAAATTGCTACAGGCGGCATGGCTGAGCTTTATCGCGCCATGATCGTGGGGCATCGGGGGTTTGAAAAACTGGTTGCCATTAAGAGAATCCTTCCCCACCTCACGGATCAGCCAGAGCTTGTTAATGCGTTTATCGACGAGGCCAAGCTCGCCGCTCTTCTTCAGCACCCGAATATTGTCCAGATCTATGATTTTGGATGCATCGAAGGAGCTTATTTCCTTGCCATGGAGCATTTGTTCGGTCGAGATCTCCATTCCATTCTGGCCGAATCTTGTGAAAAGGGAATGCCCTTCGGGCTGGAACACGGCTTGTACGTCGTGAGCAAGATCTGCGAGGGCATGGACTATGCCCACAAGCTCAGGGACCTTCAGAGCAATCCCTTGCATTTGATTCACAGAGATATCAACCCTGCGAATGTTTTGGTCACCTATGACGGTGAGGTAAAAATAGTTGATTTCGGGATTGCCAAAGCAGCCGGAAAAACCACCAAGACCAGAGAGGGGCTCATTAAGGGCAAAGTCGCTTATATGTCCCCTGAACAGGCTTCTGGAAAACCTATTGACCACCGCTCAGATCTTTTCTCCACAGGCGTTATCCTGTATGAAATCCTAACCGGAAAAGCGATGTTTCAGGGAGAGGATCTGGAAGTCCTTATTGCGGTTCAGGAAGCGAGATTTGAGCCTCCCGAGAAAATCAAACCCGATCTCCCGCCGAAGGTGTGTGAAGTCCTTCATCGTGCTCTTTGCAAAGATCCAGATCTTCGGTATCAGTCAGGCGCGGGAATGCTGGCCGACCTGGAAGAGTGCGTCCACGCCAGTGCTTTCCGGCTCACCATCCGCACCATGGCACAATACATGAAAGCGCTCTTTCACCAAGAGATCGAAAAAGAAGAGAAATCCATCGCCCGTATTTCCCAACTATATCCCTCGGTGGCTGAAAGTGCGGATACCCGCTCTCCGAAGAGTGTCTTTGAAAAGACCCGACTCCTAAGAAACTATCTGAGCGAAAAAATGCCCATGAGACGCCTCCGATGGTATGGGGTGACCTTCCTTTTCTTTCTCAGTTTGCTTTTGATCGTTTCCCGTACTGGAAGCTCCCTGTTGGACTTCGGTCAGTCCTCTGTTCCCCAGGTTCAAGCCCATTTCCCCGGGTCTGCTCATGACCTGTCCAGAATTCAAGGTGTCGACAGAACTACCTCCGATAAGATCGATTCAGCCAAGGCAGCCTTAGAGAAAGAACAGGTCGATGAAGCGGTCGCACTCCTCGAAGAATTAATTTCCACGAGCCCTGACTTGGCGCCCAGAATCTCTGTTCTTTACAGTCAAGCTCTTACGGCACAAGCCCTCAGGGCATCATCCAAGAATCCGGAGAAGGTTGAGCCCCTGCTGTTGAAGGCCCTTCAAATGGACCCGAATAATGTCCGCGCAAGGTTCGAACTCGGCTCGCTCTACCTTGCGCGCCACGATTATTCCAAAGCAATCGAAACCTACAGAAATGTGATAGAAAGAGATCCTCAGTTTCACAGAGCCATGTTCAATCTCGCTTATGCCTATGCGCTGAAAAAGGAGTACAACAAGGCAGAGCAAATGTACCACCGGGTCATTAAACTATCTCCTCCCTATGTAGATGAAGCGCTTTTCAACCTCGCCATTGTCCAGGCAAAACAGGGGAAAACGGATCAGAGTATTGCGAGCATCGAGAAGGCTCTTATCATGAACCCCCATAACAAGGACGCTAAGAACTATCTTCAAAAATTGAGGGAGAGGAAAAGGACTTGAGAATGAGCGTTCCACCAGCGCGGCATCTGCAGAAAGCAATGCTTGTGCTCATCGTTACAATCATGATGGCCGGCTGCGCCACTTTCTCGGAGCAGCTTGAAAAGTGGAGAGAGGGGGGAAAAGCTCTCCACAGGGAAAGCGAGGAAGAGCCATCCACTCCGCAAGGTACAGGTGACCCCAAGCAAACCCTCTTTTATGTGCACACGGTTCGGTGGCTTGGAGAAAGCCTTTCCATCATCTCCAAATGGTACACTGGAAGTATTGATCAGTGGAGTGCGATTGCAAAGGCTAACCCAGCGATTGATCCCAACCGTATACACGCGGGCATGAAGATCCGCATTCCCAAGACAATCATGACCAACGAAAAGCCGATGCCTCAGGAATTTGTTTCTTCTTTTTATTCCGAGACTACAAAAGGCCCTGGCAAAGGAAAACCAGCTGCGCCGACGAGGGACAGCGACCCGAAGTTGATCGGTCCCAAGTCCTATTCCGATCAATAGCCCGCCTGCCTGCCTTCTTGCCCCAAACTTCACGCGGAAGGCGCCACTCCTCTCTCCGGATCTGGTCTGACGAACTTTCCAACATCCCTCAAGCCTTTGACTTGGAGGGCAACTTGTCTTAGCTTACTTAGTACCCGGTTTCATAAATACGGTTACGTATGGGGTATTGCTGATATCTCAGGGGCCATGGGGGTCTCTTTCAAAATGAGGAAACGAAGAGAGACCGGGAAAGACTCCGCAAGGTGAGAGGCAGCGAAGGCGGGCGGCGCGGCTGCATCAGTCATTTCCACGTTTGGCTTTACGTGGCTATTCCTAGGAAGCCCTCCGCCCGCCTCAACCATGACCTAAAGTTGATCACTGGGCAGCGATTTCTTCGTTTCTCTATTTTGAAAGAGACCCCCATGGCCCCATCACAGACCCTTTGTGTCAAGATATGTAACTGAATTTATGAACCGATGTAGTTAGCGTCCATCGGGAAATTTCCGATCTCCGGATGGAGCAGTCAGACGTCGGCATTGCGCGCAAGAGTGACAAGGGACAAGTGACGAAAAGCATTTACTCGTAACTCGTCTCGAAAGGGAGGTGAGAGAAGATGCGTTTTGTGGTCCAGGAACACCATGCCCGTCACCGTCATTACGATTTCCGGCTGGAGATGGGCAGGGTGCTGAAATCGTGGGCGATTCCAAAAGGGCCTTCTATGAATCCTGCAGACAAAAGGCTCGCGGTCATGGTCGATGACCATCCACTGGAATACTATGATTTCGAGGGGATCATCCCTTCAGGCCACTATGGCGCCGGGCCTGTTGTGATATGGGATCTAGGAAGCTACAAACTGATTGAGGGCGAGGACCCGCTCAAAGCTTTAAAAGCCGGCAAAATAGTTCTCGAACTTCAGGGCCGTACCCTTAAAGGAATATTCTCTCTTGTTAAGATGAAAGGACGGGGAGCCGACAACTGGCTGCTTATCAAGAAAAAAGACCATGACAGTCAAGACGGATGGATCCTCAAGGAGGCTCTGACTACGGAGAGGGAAAAAATGCTTCGAGAAAAAACGCCCTCAAGTTCTTCTCTCTAGACCCTTTCCGATTCCCGACTCCGTCTCATGGTTCGTCTTGACCGGGGGGAGGGTTGTCCGTGATGTGAATCCGACCCCGCTCTGTAGCACCATCTTTCTCTGCATCATCGTCCGTCACCAATGACTATCGTGTCACATCCTGATCTTTGCATCCGTTTTTTCCGGATGCTTTTGCAATCGCTTGCAGCGGCCAATGGCCAGATCTGCAAAACGGTCAATCATTCTCGGCAAATCCGAATTCTCCCAAACGGAATTGAATGCCGCGGATGAGAGCAATCGCTTGCTGATTACGAATCGCGCATCGCTTTCGGGTAAGAGCTTGATGTCATCGTCCTGAAAGTTCATTTTACCCTCAAAAGCGCTATGGAACAGTTCTCTTGTTGCTAAAGTAAATGAATTCCTAACGTCTACTGTCGATTCCGCCTTTTGAACTTTTTGCCTGAAGCGAGGATAAATGACGTTCTCGTACCGTGTGAAAGAGACTCTTTCTGTCATGGCTCAACCTCCCTTTAAGAGTTTCCTGCTGCCTCCATAACGTCTCCCTCCAGAAGAACGGCTCCCTTGCAGGGAGTGGTCACGCCAACCCAAGATGCTTCCCTGCATGTAATCTGTTGGCAAATTTGGATTAGTTTTGGATATCCTACGCTGCTTTTTCTACAAAAAGTTAAGCATTTGTTTCTCCCACGCATCCGAAAGCCACTGATAGGTCTCCAAGAAGATCGGGATGGAGCCTTATTATGAAAGTCTTAGCACGGTTATATTCCAATTAATATTTAATTATTATAGTAGGTTATATTAATTTAGTAAAGTGATGCCAGAGCCTGGCAAAATGCATTTCAGGATCCGAACTATACTCTTCCGAGCTGAGATCAAGGAGATCGTTCGATTTGTCCAATGGCTTCACTGTTTTGATCTCATTTATCCAGTCCTCTACCCAATATTTAGGGTTCAGGCGTTGATCAAGGAGGCCCTTTTCCTCCAAACCCGGATAAATAGCCCAAGGAGGATCTGCATACAAACCAGGCTCCGGGTCGCACAGATTGAACCAGATGCCTCCTTCAAGCGTCTGGCTAGCGAACTTTTTACCCGTTTCGAACCATGCGTCGTAGTCCTGCATTTTCTCTCGCAATCCCCAGCCTATCTCAACCTCTACAGGCTTCTTAGACAACCACCGGGCGAGAGTGCCTGCGTAGGCTGCCTGAAGGAGTTCCGTTCCGGGACTGCCCTCTCCTTCCAAGCCTGGAGGCGCTTTTTCAAAGCCAGCAATTCGAAGGCCGTCCACTTCTTTGGAAAGCTCTTGTACGATCTCCGGATGGAGCAATTCCTGCCAGCCTATGCCTAAATACACTCCCCCTTTTTCATGCTTTTCCCGAATCTCACTCACAAAAGACTTCAACACAAACTCAGCGTTTTGAACATCGGGCCTTGCCCATTCAAAATCTCTCTCCATGACGACCCAGCCTGATAGCGCAGGGTGGCCCTGGCTGGCAGATACAACCTCTCTGAGGCCCAAGATTCTCTTCTCGACAGTTGCGGTCTCTCTCCACCAGTCAAAGGCCTTCAGGTATCTCACCTTGCCATCCAGGAATACAGGTTCTCCCATAGGATGCTGGACTGGTGTCACCACATAAGGCGTCGGCCAGATCACTCCCAGAGCCCGGTAGCAAGGTGCGACGAGCCATGCGGAAATCCCTGCCTGAGCCACCCGATCCAAGGCTTGGACAATCCCATCCAGGTAAGCGATCTTCGCTCGATGCTTTCCAACGAGTGCCGCCTCCATCACGGGAAGGTACAATTTCTCGAGACCGAGGCTCTTGGCAGTTCGCGCTGCCTGCTCCAGCCGCCTCGGTTCCGGGGGTTCGAAACGCATCAATCCTCTCACAGGGCAGACATACAAAGCTGATATCTTCATATAACCATAGTCTCCTGAGTCATAAAATAGGCGAATAAGTCAAGCCCGCAAGAGTGCCCCTCCCTCTCCCATCTTGGTCACCTCCCTGCTGCTCTCGTCAATATGAATAATTAATTCAAGCAAGGAAAAAGGTCAAAGGAGATCCAGCCGTTCATCCATTCCTACAACGAATACGCCCCTAAAGCCCTTTGCACGGGGCTCTCCAATGCGCGAAACATGGAAAAAAAGTATTGACACGATAGTTTCCTTTACGTAATAGATGAGGGCTTGGTCCGTGGCGATCCGCATCGGATTACTCTCCGACGCAATAGAGATGATTGCCCTCTCCTCGACTCTGAGCAGCGTTCAGGAGAGGGCAAGCCATGTAAGGACGAGGTCATGGTTTTCAACTGGCTTCAGCTGGGCATCCTCATTTTCCTCATGATCGGTTTTCTTTTTGCCGCAGTGCCACTCGTAGTGGCTGTTTTTCTTGCGCCCAGGTCCAAAGGGGGCGACTTCCGTATGCCCTATGAGTGCGGCATGCGCCCTCAGGGGACTTCCTGGATCCGCTTTGGGCCGAATTATTATATCTACGCCCTCCTCTTCCTCGCCTTTGAAGTGGATGTCCTTTATCTATTTCCCGTGGCCACTTACTATCCCGAGGCGAGGGGGCTCATTCCATTCTTGAAGGTATTTGTTTTTCTGGCCATCCTGGTCTTGGCCATCCTTTATTTTTGGGCAAGAGGAGTTTTTACATGGCCCCGTCGGATCCATTAGAGAAGGCCCAAGGCACCATTGAGCCGGCAATCGTTAACATCCAACTCGCCCAGAAGTTTCTCGATATCTGCCGTGTCATGTCCCTATGGCCCATGACATTCGGCCTTGCCTGCTGCGCTATTGAGATGATGGCTGTTGGCATGGCGCGGTTCGATATTTCCCGCTTCGGCGCTGAAGTCTTCAGGCCTTCACCGAGACAGTCTGATCTGATGATCGTTGCAGGCACCGTCAACCGCAAGATGGCACAGGCGGTTGTCAGGTTGTATGAACAGATGCCCGCTCCCAAGTGGGTCATGGCCCTTGGCAACTGCGCCATCTCGGGCGGGCCCTTTGTCTTCAAGGGTCAGTACAATGTGGTGGAAGGGGTAGCCCAGATCATTCCCGTGGATGTCTATGTTCCCGGGTGTCCTCCTCGCCCCGAAGGTCTGCTTGAGGGTCTTTTCGAGCTTCAAAAAAAGGTCACCGGAAGGCGCTGGTGGCCCAATTCTCCCGGAGGACCGACCAAGTGACCGCAGAATGGGCCAAAGACCTTCCCGTGATATCGCGCTCAAAGATGTCTCCTGATCGGACCGGGACGGTTGAGTCAGCGTTCATCCACGCGCAGGACTTGCTCAACGCCGTCAGGCGTCTTTATGACGCCGGTTATTTCATCGAAGACCTTAGCGTTGTGGATACATCGGACGGATTCTTGGTGGTATACCACTTCGACCACTACACCGCTCCCGGCCGTATTGCACTGCGGGTTCTCGTGTCGCACGAAACGCCGGAGGTCCCTTCCATATCCGGCGTCTTCTCTGGTGCTGACTGGCATGAGCGGGAATGCCATGACTTTTTCGGAGTGATCTTCACGGGCCACCCCAATCCGCTGCCTCTCCTTTTACCGGAGGATGCGGACTTCCATCCTCTTCTGAAAAACTCAGCAGAAAGAAAACGCCTGTCAGAGCTTATGACCCCGGGAGAGGTGGAAGTGAGCACCCCAGCGTTTGAAGCGCTTTTCCCCAAGCCTGAAGAAGGGGGAAGCGCGGAGAAGCTCGACAAACCGGAAAGGGCGGATAGAGAAACAGGACCATCCAGCGAGGCGTAACGATCACCATGTCGCAAACAGAGCGCGATTACTCACAATTCATTGCCGGAGACTTCTACACCCAGCGGATGGAAAAGGGTCCTGATGACCGGACGATGATCCTGAACATGGGGCCTCAACACCCTTCCACCCATGGTGTGCTGCGGATCATCATCGAAATTGACGGCGAGTATATTGTGAGGGCAGAGCCGGTGCTCGGCTACCTCCACCGGATGCACGAGAAGATGGCGGAGGTCAAGACCTATCTCCAGTACATGCCCAACATGGGTCGCGTCGATTACCTTCATGCCCTGGCTTGGAACTGGGCGTACGTGGGCGCCGTGGAGCGCCTGGCTGGAATCGAAGTGTCGGAGCGCGCGGAATATATCCGGGTAATCACGACCGAACTCAATCGAATCACCTCCCACTTGGTCTGGTGGGGAACCTTTCTCCTGGATCTTGGCGCTTTCACGCCCATCCTTTACGCCTTCGAAGACCGGGAGAGGATCCTCGACCTCCTTCAGATTCCCACAGGCTCCCGGCTAACGTACTGTTATTTCAGACCGGGCGGCGTGGCTGCTGACATCACCCAGGACTTTGTCAATGGCGTGAGGGCCTTTGTTCCATACATGCGCAGCCGCCTCCCCATGTACAGGGATCTTGTAACGGACAATATCATCCTGAGACAAAGGCTGGAACGGATCGGAGTGATCCCCGTCGAGGCATGCAGGCGTTACGGCGCGACAGGCCCCGTGCTTCGTGGGTCCGGGGTTGCTTATGATGTGCGCCGCACCGAGCCTTATTCCATCTACAAGACTCTGGACTTCGAGATTCCCACGGATAAAGAAGGTGATTCCATGGGCCGTTACAAGGTGAGGATGGCAGAGATGGAACAGAGCCTGCGCATCATCGAACAAGCGGTGGAGAGATTGCCCGAGGGACCCTACCTTGTCAAAGGCGCTCCTAAATTCAGATGGAAGGCTCCTGCAGGGGAGACTTACTTCGCCGTGGAAGGAGCGCGGGGCAAGATCGGTGTGCATCTCTTGAGCGACGGAAGCAACAAGCCTTACCGGTGCAAGCTCCGCTCTCCCAGCTTCAGCAACATGAGCCTTTTTTCAGAGGTTGCCCGAGGCGTGTTGATCGCCGACGCCGTGGCCATCCTGGGCAGCCTGGATCTGGTGATCCCTGAAATAGACAGGTAGACGAGGCAGGATACGATTCATGAATATCGGTCCCGTACATTTTCCCATCGAGCTCATTCGAATTGTGCTGGGCATTTTGATCCTCTCCATATTCGTGGGCATCAATGGTTTTGCCCTCGTCTACATCGAACGGAAAGTCGCCGGCCATGTCCAGCGCAGGCCAGGACCGTATGAAGTGGGCCCTCATGGTGTTCTCCAGACCATCGCAGACGCCATAAAGCTCATGGGCAAGCAACTCTTCATGCCCGCAGGTGTTGACCGCGTGCTCTTCTGGCTCGCACCGCTCCTCGCCTTCCTGCCCGTGTTCGTGCTCTTCTTGCCCATGCCCTTTGGCCCGATCCTGACCACTCTTGATGTGGATCTCGGCCTTCTCCTTATTCTCGCGTTTGCCGGGGTGAACGTACTATCCATCTGCCTGGCCGGGTGGAGTTCGCGAAACAAGTGGTCTCTTTTGGGCGCTGCCAGGGCTGTATCCCAATGCGTCGCCTATGAGATCCCCATGCTCCTGGCTCTCCTGGCTGTTGTATTCATGGGAGGCAGCCTGAACCTCAGCAAAATCGTAACCGATCAGGGCAACTGGCCATGGCAGTGGAACGTCGTTGTCCAGCCCGTGGCATTCCTCATTTTCTTTGTCTGCGCCGTGGCCGAAACGAACCGGAACCCCTTTGACCTTCCTGAGGCTGAAAGTGAATTGACCGCCGGTTTCCACACCGAATACTCGGGCATGGGGTTCGGCCTGTTCATGCTCTCCGAATATGCCTACATGGTGGTGGTTTGTTCCGTGGCGACGGCGGTTTTTCTGGGGGGTTGGAG
>JAHECH010000759.1 GCA_024641835.1 Deltaproteobacteria bacterium | reverse complement strand
CCGACCACGAAAAAGAGACCAACTTTCGCCCTCATGACGGCTTCAGTTTGATTTTTCTTATAGCGAATATCTCTATTTCGACTGAGACAGAACCAGTCTCTGCGCCCCGCTTCTGTAATCCAAGTTTCATCTGCAGCGTCATCTTGAAAATGATCACTATGGGTCTCTACTTCAATTCCAGCCTTACGTAACATCTCAGGGAAAAGCTTACCGAGATCTCGATCTGTAAAGAAGATCAATCTTAAGCTGCCCTTTCGTAAACGAGCGCTTCCATGACCTCGGTTTGCCCAAGATCGTAGTCATCCGCTACGCTGTCAACCGATTCACCTGCATCCACTCGATCGGCAATCACCGACGTTGATATCTTCTTGCTACTGATCACTGGTCGTCCGAAAGAGATAAAGGGATCGATGACGATAATTTTACGATCTGTACGTTCGCTGGAAAAAGGGAATAGACGGATGGCCATGTTTTGTAAATCCCATTCTAATCTCTCAAGATGGTCTTTCAGAATCTCCTTCATGGCGAGTTGACCGCCTCGGCTTAAGTTGATTAGCTGGCCGTACCTTTCAAGGAATAACTCGCCGGCTTCAGAATGGAGAAGATCCCTGTTTAGGAGAAGTCGCTCAATCCCGTGCTGCTCTTCGGCATATTCAAGAGCAGTCCGCACATTTTTGATACTGACTTGATGCTTGTGCCTTAAGGCTCTTAGTATATGGGCTTCTACAAGATTGTTGAATGAGAGCCGGCCAGTCGCTGCTTCAGGGGGCTGGATTAAGGGCTTAAAATAACCAGGGAGGCCTCTCGTCGGATATTGCCGGCCGATTATCCAAGATCTGAGAGTTGCAATGGGAATCCTGAGGTATTTTGCTGCCTCAGTCGTTGTGTATACCGGTAATTCGCGGGGATCCTGATCGCCATAAATCCTCAAACCTATTTCCGTGTTCATGGCTTTCTCACCCCCCTCTCCAGCTATAAAACATACTAATTATATCATTTGAAATCAAAAGAAATGTGACAAAATGTGACATTCACTGTTTTTTCTGCCTCTATCTTTTCTATTGTTTATACAACCCGCTTGTAGTAGGTTCAGATAGTTAAGGGGTTCCACTATGTTACCAGAACCCCTTTTGACTGATGGCAATCCAGGTCCACCTCAAGCAAAGATAGGGGACCAAAGCGTTTTATTCTCCCTCAAAAACTCACTGACAAGCTGCTTTCCCGCCTCAGATGGGGGAAAGGGGGAAAGGTTCAGCAGGCCGTCCTGGACGGCCTCCCGCGAGTCGTTCCTAAGAACCCCTTCTGGCGGCAATGTTTATCTCCGGCAAGCTTGATTTTCCGCCGGGTATATGCCAAAATTTACAAATTTGGCTTTGAGGAGAGCTATTGGAAACAGCGGTCTTAATAAAAGGCCTCATCATTGGCTTCGTCATATGCGCGCCGATGGGGCCCATAGGACTCTTCTGTGTACGGAAAACCCTCATTGACGGACGGCTCGCAGGCTTCGCCTCAGTTCTCGGGGCATCGACGGTAGACGCCCTCTATTGCGCTATAGCTGGTCTGGGGGTCACGTTTATCTCCAATTTCCTCACCAACGAGCAGGACCTCATCAAGCTTGCCGGCGGCCTGATCTTGGTTGTCGTCGGCATCAGGTTCTTTCTTGTAAAGCCGTCAGAAAAACCGCTCTCGAATCGGGGGCACGGCGTTACCAGTGACTTCGTTGGTGCCGCGCTTCTGATGTTTACCAACCCTCTTGCCATCATCGTATTTTCCGCAGCATTTACCGCACTCGGCGTTCATGGATGGAGAGGAGACTACAGTCTCAGCCTGGCGCTCGTGGCCGGCGTTTTTGCGGGCTCGGCTCTTTGGGCGCCGATTCTCGTTACCGTTGTGAGCCTGTTTCGAGTGCGGGTCAATGGGAATCAACTCATGCTGATGAGCAGAATCTCCGGGGCCATTATCGCCGGCTTCGGTCTTGCCGTATGGGTTATTACCCTGCTGGATTGATGCTTTTCCGATTCCCGCCAACTTCAGACTGTTTAGGTTCAGCCGTCTCAGGAATCATCACCTTTTGATTCCCATTTGCTTGGGGTCGCTTCCTGAATTCTGTACTTCGCGAATAAAAAGGCTGCGACCATCACCAGGATCGGCATCAGGTATAAAGCCAGGGAAAACAAGATCATCACCTGATTCTGAAACGTTTTGACCTTATCCATAGGCATTGCGACGCGCAGGATTCTGCCCCTCCGGTCCACCGGAAGAGCCACGTAGAGCATATCTACTCTCAGGGTTTTACTGTTGCGGATGGCGGTTCCGATCTTGCCTTTGACCGCTTCCCGTACTTCCGGTCTGTCAAGGTAATTCTCCACGCCGAGGGACTCCCTGTTCGATTCACCCATCACCTTTCCGTCTTCCCTTATGATGGTCAGGCGAACCGAAGCCGTCTTTTCAACATCTTTGCAGAAGGCATCAAGGATAGATGTGTCCTCTGCATTCGGGAGACTCTTTGCTATCACTCTTGCAAGAGTTGTCACATCCTCTGTGAGATGTTCCTCTAGGGTGCGCGTGATCTGCCTTTGCACGATGAACCCCACCAGGGTGACGCCTGCGACAAGCACGATCGTGTAGAAAACATAGAGTTTCCATATACGGCCTAGCCTTTTCATGATATCCCCCCTAGGTTAACAG
>JAHECH010000758.1 GCA_024641835.1 Deltaproteobacteria bacterium | reverse complement strand
AAGGCGATCGGCAAGTCGAGGAAGGCGAAGCCCTTCCAGGTCAATCAGGCGAAGTGCAAACAGCATCGGGACTGCATCAATCTCCTGGGATGTCCTGCCATTTATCTGGAGGGGGAGAGGGTGATGATCAACAGGAGCCTTTGCGTTGGGTGTTCGGTCTGCGCACAGGTGTGTCCCGAGAACGCCATTATGCCGGTAAAAGACTAGGAAGGAGGGACTATGGAAACAGTAAGACTCGTATGCGTGGGTGTAGGCGGGCAAGGGAATCTTCTCGCATCCAATCTCCTGGGCCAGGCAGCGCTGTCTATGGGGATCAATGTGGTGGTGAGTGAAATCCACGGCATGGCGCAAAGGGGAGGCGTGGTGGAGGCGGCCGTTTTGATCGGAGACGTGAGCAGCCCCATCGTCTCCAACGGAGAGGCGGACGTGGTGTTGAGTTTCGAACCCCTGGAGACCATGAGGATCTTGCCGAAATGCAGCAAGAAGACGGTGGTGATTACCAATGCCCAGCCCCTTCCTCCCTTCACCGTTTCCATCGGGCAGGGCAAGTATCCTGCGGTGGATGAAATCCTGGATAAGGTCGAGAGAAAAGTCAAAAAGGTGATTGCCCTTCACGGGAATGCCCTGGCAGAGGAGGTGGGCAACCCTCTCTCTCTGAACATGGTCATGCTGGGGGCCTTGATCGGCTCGGCCACAGTGCCTGTGACGGAAGAAGTCATGAAGAAAATCATATCCACTTCCACGAAAAAGGCTTTTCTGGAGTCTAACCTGAAAGCCTTTGACCTGGGGAAAGAGGCGGCGATGAAGCTATTGTAAAGCTCAATGGCAGCAAATGCCTTGTACATCTGGACGGACAACAAACAAGTTCAGCCTTCGCCTGTTCAAGACGATAGCGGATCAGGGTTTCCTGGTTGTCATTCATGCCACCACCCCTGCATCCAGTATGTTCTGCACAAGAGGGCTTTCTGAACATGGGCCTTCATCGAATTCCTGTTTTGAATAGGTGACGGTCGAAATCACTACGTCATTTTCAAACCCAATCTCCCATGCAATATTCATGATAGCCTGGTCTATCGCATCATCCAGCCTATCCAGCACCACGCAGACGTCAAGATCAGACTCTTCTGTCGCATCGCCTTTCACTCTCGAACCAAAGGCCCATATCCTGGCGTCCGGAAAACGCTCACGAACCCGCTTTGAAAAAAGAGCAAAGACCCCTTTGTCTCTTCTAGACAGCATCACAATCCTCCTTAAAAATTGTATCCCACCATGACGATATCTGCCCGTGCGTTTTCGTTGAAATAAAGTTTAACAGAATGTGCAAGTAATCGCAATAAACCGTGATAACCAGCGAATTTTTGAGCATCATCCTTTCCAGGGTGCACGGGGCCAAGGGCCAGGAGTATTACCAGATCTGCATTGACCCCTATGTTGCAGCCTTCCTTTCAAGGCCGGAGGCTCTTGTGAGCCCTTCATTCGGCGACGAGGCCAACATCGCCTATGTGGTATTCACCCGAGCGGTCCGCGAACTACATCTCCCCCAGACTTCAAAGGCATTCTCACCCCCGAATGGCAGGAGGCCATCGAGCGGTACGAACCAATCCAAGTTTCCAAAACCTGCCACACCGCTCCCGACAACAAAGAATCCCTCTCCCCATGAGAGGGGGAGAGGGTTGGGGTGAGGGGGTAGGAATTCAAAGATTCTGCCCAGGTCTCCCAAGCACTCGAACCGGCCAAATGACGACCGAGGCCCGGCAGCTACAGGCGCCACACCCGTCATATACAGCACTGCTATCGATTTTTTACTCCGCCGGGCTTTCAATACGATTTCGGTACATGGAAGCCTGGCGAACGCCTTTTGAACTGTGATCTGTGGCAAGTACTTCAGATCCCAAATCGCCTTATTTCTATGGTGTATTATTCTCTTTATCCCAAGTTTGGGTGTAGCTGTGATCCGTAGGTCGTATCCACATTTTTTGCGAGCCTTGAAACGTTGAGGTACGTGGGTGTCACCTCAGGTTTGGCCGGGGTTGAGATACAGGACAGGTACGGTGAAAATATCATACTTCTCAAAAGCCTGAGATATATCCGACAGATTGACTCTTGGCGCTAATTGCGGGTACAGCTGCTCTGTATCTCAGGTCTGGTGGAAGTTGAGATTTGGATCAATGATCTATTCCCACAGAGGGCAGAGCAGGTCACTGTTTCTGGAATTTTCGCAGGGTTTGTCAAGGCTTGTCTTTAAATGGTATTCCGCCTTTTGTGGAGGGAGGAGGGCTTTCCACTTGAATGCGATTCTCTGTAGTGGTTCCTCAGAAGATCCTCACCCCAATCGTCCCGTAGGTCTCGCCAGACCGAGTGGATATGATTCGCGTTGTTCTGGGTGTTGTCATACTCGATAAGGAAACCGGGGCCATGGACCCGGTAATAGTGGGGCCTGTTCCTCTCCTTCGAGCCCGCCCAGGCAAAATGGATATATTTTCTTCCTTCCTTCTCCAGCCGGTCCATCTGGACATCTGCCAAGTCTTCCGGCATACGGTGGAGATAGTCAGAAAGAAGATGGATCAGGATTTCCTGCTGGCTTTCGTTCATGTCCAGGGCGGGAAGGCCGACGGGGACCTCCAGCCGGACATGCGCATCGGCATCCGTGAGGATATCGGGCGGGGCTTTGGTGTCAATGACGGCGGTTCCCAGTTGG
>JAHECH010000757.1 GCA_024641835.1 Deltaproteobacteria bacterium | reverse complement strand
TTGTCTTCGTATCCAAAGCGCATTCCCCAAGCCGAGAGACAAAGTGGTCTCGATCCTTTTTGTCTTCCACAATCCTCCGTTTTTCAATACCCCTGATCATCACATGGTGAAGTGTTCCTGATGCATCCAGCCTCGCTTGCCTCGGCATTCCTCTACCTCCCCATCATTTGCCACAGTCTGCCAGAGTAGGTAAAGATAATCAACAATGTCCCCCAATCACAGGCCGGCATCAGCCTTCCTGGTCGTATTGCCGCTGGGATCATAGGCGAAGGTTCTTGAGCCATAGCTCAAAAGCTCGTTATTGTCGTTGTAGGTCCACTCACCCGGCACGCCCGCTACCGTCATCCTGTTGCCCAGAGCGTCGTAGGTGTAAGACTCGTCAGGGAGGGTGGGGTTGTCTGCCTGGGTGAGCCTGTAGCAGTGTTAGGGAGTGGCACAGCGTAAGGGGCAGAGCTCAACTTTCAAAAGACCGTGCAGACCGAAAAGATGCTGTACGGATTACTCGACAGAGTCTATTTCGTTGAAAGTTGGGACCTGGCCCCCATCTTCATTTACTGCTTCCGGCTGAGACATCTAGCCGAAGGTAGTTGCGCCTGCGAAAACTCGGCTGGGCCCTCTGGCTTGGCATGGTGAACCAAGTGGAAATTGGATCGCTTTAAGTTTGCTCCGATTCTTTTTGTCCCAGGATTGAAGTCAGCGTCGCGATCAGGGGCGGTAGGTCCAATTGAATAATGTCCCAAAGGATGTCAAAATCCACTTCATCGTAGCCATGTACAAGTCGATTGCGAAGCCCAGCGATTTCCTGCCAAGCTATTTCGGGATGAAATCTTCGGGTGGGCTCGGATACGCGGGTGGCTGCTTCGCCTACGATCTCCAACAGACGCACCAGAGACAAGTTCAATTGCCTCTGCGTGTCAAGATCCGCCCTTGCCCGACCGCAGGTCATTTGCATCGCCTCAGTGGCATGATCGAGCATGTGCTGTAGGCGTATTCTATCCTTGTCCTGAGGCATACTGGTCCTCGGCTTCCTCCATGACGTTGTCTCGGAAATACTTGCTCAGAAAGCCGGGAGTATTCAGGTCCACCTTTCGGCCCAAGATCCGAGACAACTCTTCCTGCAATGTGAAAAACTTCAATCCCATTCTCGTTCCTGGTTCGAATTCTACGAGCACATCCACATCGCTGTCCGAAGTGAAGTCATCCCCCAATACGGAGCCAAACAGGGCCAGCCTGCGAATATTGTGTTTCCTGCAGAATTCCGCGATCTTTTTTTCAGGGATGTCTATCTTCGCCCTCTTCATCGATGTACCACCAGAATCGGTTTTGGCCGACTGTATCCGTCCGGTTTGATGAGATCTAGGGCGGACAGAAACGGGACCTTTACGTGAAAATCAGCATACAGAAATCGATATATGATGTCAACATAGGGCTGAACTGCAGACTTCGGGCCTGGCAGGCATCCAATGATTTGAGTTGCTGATCTGGAGCCGAGCGGGAGTATGCGTTAATCTGGTTGGGTGTGCTCCAAGCACAAAGTGTGGTGGCGGAGTCGTTCGTGGTCTATCCGGGCCCTCCTCTGTAAAAGGTCACTGGTCTTCACGGAGGGTGAGGACGGCGCTTTGGCCGCCGAAGCCGGAGGGCTGGGAAAACGCGTTCCGGATGAGGCTCCATTGCAGAGCATCAAGATGGGAGATCAAGGTTATTCGGTAGACGATGGCCGAGGGACTGGCTCCTCTTCCTCCCTCACCACAAGAGACGCACTGCTGCCCGGCGTTCTCGGTATACTCCATCGTGATTTTATTGCCGTTGCCGTCCGTGGTGCTGATGAGGCGGCCTTCGCTGTCGTACTCATAGAAGGTCTCTTTCCCCTCCAGGTCCGTCACCTTCACGGGCAGGTTGTCGGTGTTGTACTGGGTGAAGACAGATTTGTCGTAGGGGTCTTTTGCGCTTACCAGATTGTTATGAGCGTCATAGCCGTACTCGAACCGTTTGAGGTAAGGATTGATGACCGCTTTGCGGTTGTTGGCCGCATCATACTCGTAACTCGTGGTATTTCCGAGGGGATCGACCTGTGAGGTGAGCCTTCCCATGGCGGCATAGGCGTATGTCCGATCAAAGTTCCTTGCATCCTTGATCCTCAGGGCATGGCGCAAAAACCAAAGAGGCGGTCGAAGAGGAGAGAATATCGCAAAGGGAAGGGATTACCAAGTGGAAACATGGGGTATTTGAATATTAACGGTCCCCAATACATGGTGGAGCACACCGGGCACGTCAAATCTGGCTAATCTTCGCATGCGTATTTCCAACCACATCACATGCACCACCTGAAGTTATTTATTTTCCTATGACCGTTATATACCAAAGAGGAGAAGAAGAATACTCCCCCATATAGCATACTGAGAGAGAAGTTCATAGATATGAAAAAGAGAAACCTCCTGTTAAGATTTTGGTTGGCATAACCAAATAAATCCAAACGAGGAGGTTTCCCATGAACGAGACAGAGCTTAGCAGGGTAAGGGAGTTTCGTCAACTGAAGAAGGAGATTCAAGCTTCAGACACTTACTTGATCGTCGGTATCGATGTGGCCAAGGAGAGACATCATGCTTTTTTGGGCACAGCCCATGGTAAAACCCTTCTTAAGAAGCTGATCTTTGACAACACCTCAGCTGGCTTTTCAGAGCTGCTCGCTCGGTCTGAGGC
>JAHECH010000756.1 GCA_024641835.1 Deltaproteobacteria bacterium | reverse complement strand
AGCCTGTCCAGGTGCTCTTCCAGGAAAGCAATGTGGCCGTTGTGAATGCGGAAACTCTCCCAGAATCCGTCACCCAGCAGAAAGCCGCTATCGAACACCGATACCTTGGCCTCATCACGGTGTACCAATTCGCCGTTGATGTAGATCAAGACGTTCTTATTCCGAGGATCATCGATGAAATCATGGGTCCCAGTCATGTTCGGTCTCCTTTGGATGGCCCTTCAGGATCGGCCATGGCAAATTGGGCAAAGCCCCCCAGAAATTCTCTTGTCCGGGACTGCGTCGGATTCACCAGGACCTGCTCCGGCGGCCCCTCCTCATGGATCACCCCGTCATGCAAGAAGATGACTCGGTCCGCCACTGCCCTGGCAAATCCCAGTTCATGGGTGACGATAAGCATGGTCATGCCGTGACCGGCCAGTTGGCGCATGGTCCTCAGGACTTCGCCCACCAGCTCCGGGTCCAGGGCTGAGGTCACTTCGTCGAAAAGCATGACCGATGGCTCCATGGCAAGAGCACGCGCAATCGCCACGCGCTGCTGCTGACCGCCGGAAAGGCGAGAAGGATATTGATCGGCCTTGTCCATGAGGCCTACCTTTGCGAGATTCTCCAGGGCCTTGGCCTTCGCTTCCTCCCTTGGTTTCTTGAGGACGCTCACCTGACCTTCCATCACGTTTTCAAGCACGTTCATGTGGGGAAAAAGATTGAAGTGCTGGAACACCATGCCGACCTGGATGCGGATTTTGCACAACTCCGCCTCCTTATACATGACGGTCTGCCGGCTCTTTTTGTCCTTGCCCAGCCGGCCCACCAACTCGCCCTTAATGTAGATCCTGCCTTCTGTGGGAATTTCCAGAAAATTGATGCAGCGTAGCAATGTGCTCTTGCCTGAGCCGCTCGAGCCGATGATGACCACCGTTTCGCCGGGTGCGACACTCATGTTGATGCCCCGCAAGACGTGAAGGTTGCCGAATTGCTTGTGAAGACCCTCTACGCGAATGATCTCTTCCATACTTGATTAATCCGCTCGTCGCAGTCTAATCTCCAGACCCCGTGCCAGCAACGTTCCTGAATAGAGGATGACAAAGTATATGGCCGCAACGAGGCTGTAAATTTCGATAGGCCGGTACATGGTCGAACTCAGGAGTTTCCCCTGGTAAAGCAGTTCGGTGAAGGCGATCGTTGAAGCCAGGGAAGTCATCTTGGTCATTTCGATGCCTCTATTGGTAAAGGCCGGGATCATTCTCTTGATGGCCTGGGGAAGGATCACCCGGCGCATGAGCGTCACATATCTCATCCCCAACGCCCTGCCCGCCTCCCATTGGGGCCTCTCAATAGACTGGATGCCGCCTCGGAAGATCTCCGCGCAAAAGGCAGCTGTATTAAAAGACAGGGTCATGGCGGCTGCCATGTAAGCCGTCATCTGTATCTTGACCAAGATGGGGAAAGCAAAGAAAAACCACATGAGCTGCACCAGCACCGGCGTGTTCCGGAAAACCTCGATAAAGGCGGTGGCGGGCCAGTCAAGGAGCTTGTTCTTGGACATCCGGGCTGCGCCGATGAAGAGGCCCAAGGTCAGACCCAGCGCCAAGCTTACACCAGCCAGCTTGAAGGTACCGGCCAGGCCCCGCAACAGCACGTTCACGTTCATGAACACGGCGAGAAAATCAAAGGAGTAATGGCTCATCACTTACCGCCCACTTCAGTCGCCGGCCCTGGCCAACCGGCCTTCAAAAGCCCGAACAGCCAAGGAAGCCAGAAACAAGACCACAAAATAAAAAGCTGCTGCGATGGTATAGACCTCAAGGGGCCTGTAGGTTTGCAAACTGAGCTGCATCGCCTCATATAGCAGATCCGCATAACCGATCACCGCCACCAGAGTGGTCGTTTTGAGCAGTTCCACGGCTCGGTCCATGAAAGCAGGAATCATGCGCTTGACGGCCTGGGGCAAAATGATTCGCCGCATGAGAGTAGGGTAGCCCATGCCGATGGCGCGCCCCGCCTCCCATTGACCACGGTCGATCGAGACGATCCCGCCCCGATAAACCTCGGCGAAAAAAGCACCGGATTGCAAAGAAAGGGTGATAAAAGCGGCCTGAAAGGCATTGAGGCGAACATTCAGAATGATGGGTAATGCGTAAAAGGCCCAGAAAAGCTGGACCAGGGGCGGCGTGCTCCGGAAAACTTCGATGTAGGCCCCTGCCGGGAAGGAGAGAATGCGGGTCTTAGAGAGCCTTGCCAGAGCAGCAATTAAGCCGATCATGAGCCCCAGAACAAGGGAAACACCCGTGATCTTAAGAGTTCCCGCAAACCCCCGAAGGAGGAGGTCCCCATCCCTCAAAACGACAGAGAAATCCCACTCATACACGGTGAACCCAGGCTAAGCCCTTAACCGGACAAATGGCAGAGGATGAACACTTCAACCATCAGGACCATTCAAGGAAAAACATTCGGAATTCCAGCGCACCTCTACGCGAAACCTACTTGGCCCACATTTCCTTGATGATCGGCGGTGACTTCTTGGGGTCGATGCCGCGGAATTTGAGAAACTCCTCGTAGAGTTCCTGAGTCTTTCCGGTATCGTAATAGTAAGCGACCGCGATATTCAGGAAATCCCGCCACGTCTTGTCCGGCTCCCGGCGGACGCCGGCGCTGGACGCAGAGTACTGGATCGGTTGAGGTAAAACGATTTTCCCACTCC
>JAHECH010000755.1 GCA_024641835.1 Deltaproteobacteria bacterium | reverse complement strand
ATCGGTGTGGACGTCAGGATCATTTCAGCAACGAATAAGGATATCTCTAAAGAAGTGGCAGAAGGGAGATTCCGGGAGGATCTCTTTTACCGCCTGAATGTAGTCCAGATTCACATGCCCGCGCTCCGTACCAGAAAAGAGGACATTCCCCTTTTGGCGGATTATTTCCTTAACCTTTTCAAACAAGAAAGGGGCGCTGCGCAGCTGAACATTTCAGAGGAGGCGATGCAGAAGATGCTCGAATATGATTGGCCTGGAAACGTGCGGGAGCTCAGAAACGCACTCGAGAGGGCCGTGGTCATGGGCAACGGCAAGGAGGTTTTACCCGATGACCTGCCTATTTCGGGCGGGAGGCCGAGCCAAAAAAACATGGCAGCAGGAATGAGCCTAAAGGAAGCGGAGGACAATTTTAAGAAAGAGTTCATCACGCTGACCCTAAAACACACGCGTGGTAACAGAAGCAAGGCGGCGCAAATCATGGGCATTCAGAGAACCTATCTGTCGCGACTCATCTCAAAGTACGGCTTGCAGGGGATTTGACCCGGGTCTCCAAGACTCCACCACTCCCCTCGTTAAAAGACGCAGTCCAGGGTGGTGACATACTTGTCAATCCGCTCCCAGGTTTCCCTGTCACAAATGTCCGTTCCCGAATACTCATTATTTCCAACCTTCAGCCTAAGAACATCATGTATGAGGTGGATCTCTTTCCCCGACTTGTCGCGGAAAGAGATCTTGAGATCACAACCATCCCAGGCCTTATCTGAATAAACCGTCACCCGCCATGAAAAGTTTACCAGCAGCTGGTGCTGGGAGATCTTGGTGATTTCGCATCTCACCTTGGGTTTAGCGACTAGAAGTGGGGGGGTAATAAATACAAAAGCGAGAACTAGGCACAGGAGATATAGTTTTTTCATAAGCCGTTACTCCATCACTGAAAGGTCGTCGGTTCAGGTATTTTGGCGAAGGCGAATAAACCTTGATCGCTCAACCCGGTGCGCCATGGCCAGAACTATAGTCGATCTTTATATCTTATGGATAAGGAGAGAAGTCAAGAACAAGTGCCGATGATCACTGTTCGTGGCCTACCCAAGCTTTCCCCACTCAAGGAAGTTAACGAGATCCTGCAGGAACCGAAAATCAATAGAAGTTTAGCAACGGATGGTATCTTGACTTTACGTGAAAAAGCCAGAATGCCCCGCTCGGAAGAGCGGGGATGAATGGCCATGGGGCTTCAGGGCGGATAGTCAGCAAGTGAGAATGGCTTTTTCTATAGAAGAAGCCCCGTGCGGAAGCACGGGGTTCTTTACGTTTCCCGTGTTCTTTTCTCTCTCTCGGCGTCTCAATATCCCATCATCCTTTTTCAGTGCTGAATTATTTCAGGGTTTCGGTTTACAAAAGGATCGCATTTCACATAAGATGGGAACATGAGTCTTTGCTGTCTTCCTGAAAATATGCTTAAACTGTACGCTGAGAGGGAAGTTTATCCGTGAAGAGGAACATTTCCGCATACATCCTCGCGTACAACGAGGCGAGCAAAATAGGGGACGCTGTGAAAAGCGTGCTTTGGGCAGACGAGGTCGTTGTTGCGGATTCAAACAGCCAGGACGGCACAGCAGATATTGCAGCATCCATGGGTGCGCGGGTCGTCCAGATCCCTTTCACAGGCTTCGGGGAGCTCCGCAACAAAGCGATTGCCGCGTGCAGCCACGAGTGGATTCTGAGCCTGGATGCGGATGAGCGCTGCACTCCTGAGGTGAAGGAAGAAATTCTGCGGATCATCGGCTCCGATTCTTTTTCGGATGCTTATTACATCCCCCGGAAAAACGTGTTCATGGGAAAATGGATAAAACACTCAGGTTACTTCCCTGACTACCGCCAGCCCCAGCTGTTTCGAAGGGGGGTCATGGTGTTTCATCCTGACCCTGTCCATGAGGGGTTTGACTTGCATACCTCCAAACCAGTCGGCTACCTCGTGAATGCGATTTGGCAGATCCCGTTCATGAATTTTGAGGAATTGCTCCGAAAAGCCAATAGGTATTCTTCCCTCGGCGCGCTCAAGTTGGAGGGAGAGGGGAAAACATCTACCATGGTCACAGCTTTGCTTCACGCTTCGTGGGCTTTTATGCACTTTTTCATTCTCAAAAGAGGCTTTCTGGACGGCTGGCCCGGGTTCGTCATCGCTCTTGGAAATTTCGAGGGGACATTTTACAAGTACGCGAAATTGTGTGAGAAAAAGGCTGTGGGTACTCCTCGCTTGCACCTCTAACGCTGATTTCTTTTGAATCCCCATCTCCTCGACTGTCCCGGTTTCTTCGCGGCACGCCCATCCGTTAAAAGACGTTCTTCCACTGATTTGCCGATGATGCCTTAGGATTCTGCCTTGGGATGAGATAAGGACCTGCGGGATGCACTGGGGTGAATAGACATGCTGTTCGTGAGTGCGATAGGATTTCAAAATGATCCCTTTTAATATGTTTCTTGCAGGATATCTGGCCCTGTTCCTTTTTAGCACCGTGGCACAAGTGGCCGTCGATCTCATTCAATCCGCCCATCTGAAAAGACATGCGAAAGAGGTCCCACCTGAGTTTGAAGGTCTTATTGAGCCTGAAAAACTCATCCGCATCGGGCGCTATAGCATCGAGAACCTCTGGTTGGATTTGATCGGAGGACTGACCGGCAAGGCTGTTCTCCTTTATCTCAT
>JAHECH010000754.1:2273-2702 GCA_024641835.1 Deltaproteobacteria bacterium | reverse complement strand
GCCCACGCCATTGGGAAAGGCCTGCCAGAATAGGCTTCCTTTTTCGACCAATTGAAAAAGGATGTGGGCTACTTGCAGCAGGTAATAGAAAACCTTGGCGGCCGTCTCATCCTGGCTGTAAGGATGTCCCAACTCGAATCCCCCGTTCTTCTGAGCGTTAAAGCCTTCGTTTTCAATCTTCCACCGCAACCGCCCTCCTTCATTGGCTAAGATGCTGACCGTCCTGACGCTCGGGGCGAAGTTCGTCAGCCACTTGAACTTGGCAGTCTGCATCTCTCTCTGATTACCGGGTTTGGTCTCCAAACACTCCAGCACCGAGACTTGGTGCTCTTTCCTCTCCGAATCGACGTAGGCAATCTCATCCATCCAGCGATAGGCTTGCTCAATCTCCTTCTTCTTGCCTAACTCAAGCTGCAACCGATTGTCGGG
>JAHECH010000754.1:0-2263 GCA_024641835.1 Deltaproteobacteria bacterium | reverse complement strand
TCGAATTCTCGATTGACCGTCGGCAAGTCATCATCGGTGAGCACAATCAGATACTTCCAAGCATACCGCTCGCAGCGTTCCAGGGTGGTCCCACCCGCAAACAAGCCGTCCAATAACAAGCAAATCGGCAACCGCGGGAAGCGTTTCTTCAGTCGCTCGGCCAGCCGGTAAAATGCTTTCAGTTCGCAGTCCTACTTGCTGGCCTCCAGGTCTCGGTTCTCGATGAATTCGGTCATCATCGACAAGGCAAAGCCATCAGCCGTTACCAGCTTGGCTTCCAGAACCGGATGATAGTACAGGGTGGTCCCATTGGTTAGCTTTCGGCTCAGACAGTATTCATTCACAATGCCGTTCCCCAAAGGTCAGCATCCCGGTGCCATCCATGGCCACCAGATAATAGCGCTTCAGCAGCCGCTATTGATACAGCACCTTCTTGCGAATCAGCGCCTCGAGCATGCGACACACCGCTTCTTGCATTTCCTCTGGTTCGAGCCGCTTGAAGCCGTAATTCAGGCTGTCTCCGTGCGAAATGCTCTCCACCCTAAACAAGGCCTCAAACTTGGCCTCTGAACGGCTATTGCCCCACAGTTTGGCCTGGATCTGACGCCGTGATCCCAGTTGGCACGCAAACATCAACACCCCGGTGAACGACAATCCCGCCAACGGATAGGTGATCAAGTCCGGATGACGTGGATCGCTGACCCCGTTGAATAACCGGTTGAAACCACCAAAATAGTGCTTGGTCGTCCCGAAAAACGCTTTGAGTAGCCGGGCCTGTTTACTGGCTTCCTCGTCCCACTCCTCCTCGTTGACCGCCCTCGCTGGAGCCTTTTGGTTGTTGCCCATTGCGCGAGCCCCCTTTGTGCACTAGCGGAGCAACCCCTCAATGGTATGCCCACACTCAACATAAAGAGTATAAATCCCCTATCAGCCTGGCGCAACTGTCAATGCGAAAAAAGCTCTCGCTGTTTTCTTCGGTAGTGTCCCTCATTTTCCGTGATGAATACGGCGCAAAACATCCGCATGTTGTATCTGTCCGAATACGGCATCCCTGGCTGTCTAACCATCACTTCCAGGTGGTGGTAGGCCGGTGCTGGATGCGAGCGCGGCCCGACGGGCAGCAAGCTGGCCGACCAAGTCGCGCATGGTGCGAAGCGGGTCGCCATGCAGACGACGCAGGAGCTGGCGAGGCGCTTCGGCCTCAGCCAGGCGACGACGGCCGGCTTGATATTCGGCCAGGGGAACCTGACGGAGTTGGTACAGCAGATCCTGCTCACTTTCCCCCAGGCATAAGACCTGACATTGTCCGAAGTCCCGCAGCTCACGGGTGGATTTGCGTCCACTAATGCGGCGCTGGTGGCTGCGAAGTTGGCCAAACAGGGACTCCAACTTCAAATTGTCGGGGGGCAAGCCCGGGATGTCGTAGCAGTGCAACCAATCAGGACCGCTCTCTTTCCACAGCCGGTGCCAGGCCCGATAGAGAGCGGCCTGCGCCGGGCAACGCTTGAAGTCAGGTTGAAAGGCTCGGAGCAGTTCTTCCATGTCTCGTTTGACCTGCTCACTCGTCAATGATGACGCAGCAGCGCCCGCCTCGGGCGCTGAGCCAGGGGGATATCTCAGGCATGCAGCAATGCGCAGCAACCAGGTGTGGGCTTCCTCCACATCTTGGGCCAGGGTACCCTGACCGTCTAATCGTCACATAGTCCAAAGAGGACCAGAAGGTACTCACTAGATAGCGGACCAAATTAAAACATTGCTACAAGATGTAGTGGGATCCCAGCAACAGCTAGATGTCGTTGTGATACTTAGACAGTCAGAAAAAGCTTGCTCATCGCGGAAGTTGAGGGACAATACCTTTTCTTCCAACCTCCCCTATAATTAAGCAACTACTCTTCTTGTGCGAAAAACCTAGCATTCGTCAGAGCTGGCGGCCCTAATTGAGGGTTGACAAATGTGAAATACTGTGCTATATTGGTGATAATACGTATTACCCTTTACGTACTATGTTATACGTATTATCTATTTATCTCACTCCCAGCCTTGCCCATTTCGAGTATTCACAATACCACATAGGTATGTGACGATGAAGCGCAGATCAACCTCCAAACGCCCGACCAGTAGAGACGTAGCAGAGCTTGCCGGTGTTTCCCAGACAACAGTCTCCCATGTGATAAACAATAAGTGGGGTGGAAATATTAGGATTAGCGAGGAAACACGCCGCAAGGTGTGGGAAGCTGTAGGAGCCTTGAAGTATCGCCCTATC
>JAHECH010000753.1 GCA_024641835.1 Deltaproteobacteria bacterium | reverse complement strand
CATGGGCTGTAGGATTTGCACTCTATCATGTTTTTCAACGCGCAACCATCCTGGGTTCTTCCAAACCCAGCCTGGTGATTGCAGGAGTAGTCTATCTGGTATTGATGCGCCTTTCCCGCTTTGGGCCCCTTACTCCTCCCCTGAAAGGAAGCTGACTTTTACCCGTAAGTGGGGTTACTGGACACAGGGGGTACGGATTGGGGGTCGCGGGGGTCTCTTTCAAAATGAGGAAACGAAGAGAGAGCGGGAATGAGACCCCCACGGCCCCTCAGACGTTTCCAGTACCCCTGTGTCCAGTAAAAAATGTGGGACATAATGAGTGAAAGCAGGAGGGAGGGAGATGAGAGGGAAAGGAGATCGGGGATGAAGACAAGAGACGTGGCGCGGGCGGTTATCCTTGTGGCCATCGCTGTTGCTTTATCGCCCGTATTCATACCGGTGGGGATATCGAAATGCTTTCCCGCCCAGCACATGGTCAACGTGCTTGCTGCCGTCATGCTCGGGCCGTTCTACGCTGTCGCCATTGCCGCTGTTTCGGCCGTTATCCGGAACATCCTGGGGCTGGGAACGGTCCTCGCTTTCCCGGGAGGCATGATCGGCGCTTTTTTGGCTGGCCTTGCTTACCGCGCAATCAAGAACATCTATGTCGCAGGGTTGGGTGAAGTGATCGGCACCGGGCTTCTGGGGGCTCTTGCGAGCGCTTGGATCGTCGCTCCTTTATTGATGGGAAAAACCATGGCTCTTGCCACCCTGATCATCGCATTCAGCGTCAGCACTGTCGGAGGCTCTGTCATTGCCATTCTCGCCCTCCATCTCTTGCGGAAAGCCGGAATCTGGAAACCGTGATTCGTTTCACCAACATCTCTTATTGTTATCCTGATACAGCGGACAGACGTGTGCTAGACGGAATCAATCTATCCATCCATGACGGAGAGTATGTCCTGATCTGCGGCAGGAGCGGATCCGGCAAATCGACCCTCGGCTACCTTTTTAACGGCCTGATTCCCCATTTCCTGGGCGGAGAGCTTCAAGGATCGGTGCATGTGAACGGCGCGGATACGAGGGAGGTGACCATTGCAGATCTTCTCCGGAAAGTCGGCCTGGTTTTTCAAAATGCGGATGCCCAGTTATTCAGCAGCACCGTGGAAAATGAGATCGCCTTTGGTCTGGAGAGCCTGGGGTTGACCGCACGAAAAATCGGGGGACAGATTCACTCGGTCGCGGAGACTCTGGGTATCGGTGACTTGCTCCACAGGTCTCCCATGTCTCTCTCAGGAGGTGAAAAACGTATCGTAGCGATTGCCTCTGTTCTTTGCCTCGACCCTCCCCTGCTTCTCCTGGATGAGCCTTTTGCCCATCTTGACTGGCAGGCTGCGAGAAGGCTTCGTGATACCCTCAGCAAACTCCACTGGAAGGGCAAGACCGTCGTGGTCATCGAACAGAGAGTGCGTAGCTTGATCGAAGATGTGTCCCGGTGCGTCCTGGTAGAACAGGGGAAAATCCTGTATGACGGCACGCCCGATGAAGCGCATTCGGTGTTGCACAGCCAGCATCTTTTACCCCGGTACCAACAAAAAAATAAAACAGAACGGCCAATGGGAGAGCCCATCCTCTCAGTGGAGAATCTCACTTGTGAGCAGGAGGGCCGAGAAATCCTGAATGGCATCTCCTTTGAGGTCAGAAGGGGCGAAAGCCTGGCTATCGTCGGTAGGAATGGGTCTGGAAAAACGACCCTCATCAAGCATCTGAATGGGCTCAGGCGACCCGGAAGCGGGAGTGTGAAGCTCATGGGCAGGGATGTCTTCAAGATGAGTTCCGCTGAGAGGGCATCAAGGGCGGGGATGTGTTTTCAAAATCCCAATGACCAGTTTTTCAAGAACCGTGTGAGAGAAGAATTGCTGGTGGGAGCAAGGGTCCGCGGTCCTGATGCGCAGGCAGCGGTGGAAGAAATCTCTGCTCTCTTTGAGCTGGAAGATCTCTTGGAGCGATCTCCGTACAAGCTCAGTGAGGGCCAGAAAAAGCGGGTAGCCTTCGCCTCCATTGCAGCGATGCGACCGGAAATCCTCGTCATTGACGAGCCGACTGTAGGCCAGGACGGTCGGTTCCTGGAAACCATCAGCCGACTCGTCCGATCTCTTCAGGAGCACGGGCAGACGACGATCATTGTGACCCATGATCTTGAGTTCGCTCATGCTACGACAGAGCGATGGATCGTTTTGCATGAAGGAAAGGTAGTAGGCGATGGATCGCCTGAGAAGCTCTATCATGACCAGGAGCTGATCCGAATGGGCGCGATTGAAGAGGTGCACCATGCCATCTCCCCTTGATCCCAGAACCAAGCTGTTCATTGGCGTCATGGCCATCACGGCTGTGCTCATCACCGAGAGACCGTTGACCCTTGTGGTAGAATCTTTCCTGCTGCTTATGGGCCTCTTCCTGTTCGGCGTGACGCGATCCTGGAGACGCTCCCTTCCCATGATCTTGCCTATGGTCGGCCTGGTTTTCGTGATTTCTTTTCTCTCTTATGATCTTAGCCTTGCTTTATTGCTGGCGCTGCGCCTTCTCAATCTCCTCACCGTCTCCCTCGTGTTCTTCCAGAAAATTACCCCGGAAGAAGTGGGAGATGCCATAAGAAAATTGGGAATACCCTATGAGTGGTCTTTTATCATGACTACTTCGATGCGTTATGTTCCCCTGATCAGC
>JAHECH010000752.1:1636-2708 GCA_024641835.1 Deltaproteobacteria bacterium | reverse complement strand
GGCCTGAAAATCCTTGTCTGTATTGACTTCACAGCTCTCCCTCAAGAAAAAACCCTCATTCCAGAGGGTTCTTCGCGGCTAACACATTATAACATTACGTAATTTTTAGATTTTCTGTGGTGGGCGGTACAGGATTTGAATGCGCCAAAGGCGCACAAGTGCGCCGGAGGCGGGTAAGTGCGCCTGAGGCGCATGAACCTGCCTGAGGCAGGTAAACTTGCTCCTGCTGAGCTATCCACCCGCTGCCTTTTCCTGTTTGACCTTTTCATGGAGCCAGACTTTGATTAAAGCTCCCCGGTCCACACCGATTCTCCCCCTGATCTCATCAATATCTTTCACGAGCGATTCTGCGATATCCAGGGTGATACGCACCTTTTTGCCATGAGGGACCACGGTCGCCTTCGACATATCGATGAGATCATGAATGTCTTCCCCGGAATCAAAGCGACGGTCGAACTCCTCACTGGTTTTGGCCAGTGCTTTCTTTTTCATTTCGATTTTCATCCTCCCATAAGTCCTGTGCCGAAAGGAAATCAATTCCATGTTTCTCTTCATTGCTGACGCTCTTGTCTGGATCCCACTCAAATTTCATACACTAATTGTACATATTTCAGCCAGACCTTCAAGCTTTTTGTGATTTTTTTTGGTGGAACATCGGCAGGGCCGTTGCGGATGGACTAGGCGAGCTCCTTCGAGTCGAGTTGCGGCGAGACCTGGTCCGACATAAAAAAACGGGATACGGCGATGACCGTAACCCGTGCTCTTTATTATGGTGGGCGGTACAGGATTTGAACCTGCGACTTCCACCGTGTGAGGATGGCACTCTCCCGCTGAGTTAACCGCCCAAAATTCAGTGAACCGTGACAAGTGGCCAGTTGCGAGTAAAAGCCTTTTGAGGATGAACACAAAAATTATTACTATATCGAATGAAGCTTTGCAAACAAAAAAAATGAAGCGATGACAATCCTGAGAGTGTCCACGAGAGGAGGAGGTGCGGGCCAGCCCGGGAGACTTGGCCGCCTCCGGCGGCCTCGGAACGAAAGAAAAGGGATCATCGGCCGGTAAAGTTAGC
>JAHECH010000752.1:0-1626 GCA_024641835.1 Deltaproteobacteria bacterium | reverse complement strand
GAAGTGCGGCACAGGCCTTAACTTAAGGCTGGCAGCGGAAGGATGGAAGGCTGATGATGCCTTGGCCGGCTAAGTTAGTGCTTATGGGGAGGTGAGGAGGGGATAGCGGTCAAGGAAGGCCCACCAGTCTTTTCGTGGCCTCAACCTCATCCGGCTCCAGGTAGCGCAACTTGCCCACCTTGAGGTTCCCGAGTTCCAGAACGCCGAAACCGATTCTGAGCAGTTGAATCACCCTGTGGCCAACAGCCTCGATCATTCGCCGCACGATGCGTTTTTTGCCGCTGGCGATGGTCATCCTGATGACGCTCCTTGTCCCGCCCCGTTGAAGGAGGGTTACTTTGGCAGGACCGCTGAAGCCGTCTTCAAGGTGAACCCCTTGAGCCAGCATGTCCAGAGCCTCCTGGGAGATGGCTCCTTCGATCGTGATCTTGTAGGTCCTGGGAACGTGAAAGCGGGGATGGGACAGACGATAAGCCCATTCGCCGTCATTCGTGAGAAGAAGCAGGCCGAGGCTGTCGAAATCCAGTCTCCCCACAGGATAAACCCTCTGCTTCAGGCCCCTCAGAAGCTCGGTGATCGCAGGTCTGCCTTCCGGATCCCTGAGGGTGCACACATATCCAAAGGGCTTGTTGAGCGCCAGGTAGACCCTCTCTGAAGGACCCGGGATCTCATGGCCGTCAACCCTGATGCTGTCCGTGCCCCAGACAGCCTGGGAGCCGGGTTCTCTGAGCACGCGGCCATTGACGATGACGCGACCTGCCTTGATGAGATCATCCGCCTTTCGCCTGGACGTAATACCAGCGAGAGACAGGATCTGATTAATCCGCCGCGACTTCGGCGAGAGGATCTGATCAACTCGCCGCGTCGTCGGCGAGAGGATCTGATCAACTCGCCGCGTCTTCGGCGATGCGATCTGCTTAACTCGCCGCGTCTTCGGCGAGAGGACCTGATTAATCCGCCGCGTCGTCGGCTGTTTTTCCGGGAGGAGTTCCTTCTGCCGGGAAGGTTTCCGCCGCGCTTTCTCCCGCTGCTTTCTCGGGTTCCTCTTCTTCACTTCCAAGGGCTGAAATCTCCTTTAGCTTGGGAAGGGACTCGATGTCCTTGAGGTCAAAGACCTCCAGGAACTTCTTGGTGGTGCCGTAGACTAGAGGTCTGCCAGGCAGGTTCTTCCTGCCCATGATATTGATAAGGCCTTTTTCGAGCAGGGTCTTTAGAATGCCACCCACATCCACGCCCCGGATCCTTTCTATCTCCTGGCGCAGGATAGGCTGTTTGTAGGCAATGATGGCAAGCGTCTCGAGCGTCGCCTTTGACAGCCGTGTTGGCGACGCTTGCAGCATTTTGAGAATATAAGGGCTGTACTCGGAGCGGCTTCTGAACTGATACCCGCCGCCCACCTCTTTCAGAACAAAGCTGCGGGCCATGGCCTCGTGTTCGTATGTGAGAGCCCGGAGGGCGCTCTGGATATCCGCCATGCTCGTCTCCGGAAGGACGGTGTGAATATCTTTTGCCGTAAGCGGCGTGTCTGATGAAAAAAGCAAAGCTTCAACGACCAGCTTGACTGATTTAACCATGAGCATTATCCTCTTGTTCTTCGAAATGGGCCTCCAGCCTTATTTCCTTGTA
>JAHECH010000751.1 GCA_024641835.1 Deltaproteobacteria bacterium | reverse complement strand
GGCAGAGTGCTCTGAGGTAGGTAGGATCTTTGGCTGTCCTAACTCCATTGGTGTTTACTTCCACGTGAGGTATGCCAGCGCCGTGGGCATACCTGACGATTTCTGGCAGGTCATCTCTCAACGTGGGTTCCCCCCCACTCAGTTGAAGTGCCTTGACTGGCACAGGCTTATTGGCAGCAAGATTATCGATCATGCGGCAGATCTCCTCAAAGCTTGGTTCGTAGACATAGCCCACAGCCGCGGCGTTGGCAAAGCAGATGGGGCATTTGAGGTTGCAGCGGTTGGTCACGTCGATTATTGAGAGTACTGTGTGTGATTTGTGATTCGGGCATATCCCGCAGTCGTATGGGCAGCCTTGCACTGTTCGGGTTCTGGGGTTCTCAAGACCGTCCCCCAGAGTAGAGTATTTCCTTACCCGTTCCCACTGTTCAAATTCGGACCAGTATACGTCTTCATAATAACCATGGGTAGGACAAGTCTTGCTAATGATGACCTTGCCCTCCACTTCAGAGAGCCAAGCAGGAAGGACGTTACGACATTCTGGGCAAATGCTTCTAGTCTCTTTCAGATGATTCTGTTCCATTTGACCAAATCCCAAGAAGAACTCGTCAACTTATGACTCGGAGCGCGTCAGATCACTGAGAAGCACTTCGCAATCTCCTCCGCGCGACTGAGAACCTTCCACTGTCTTGCGCGTTTATGGCGTTGCGGCATGACTAACTGATTAACTCCTGAGGACGGCCGCCGCGCCAGATCGCCAAGGTCAAGATCAGAACGGCGATTCCAATGGAATGTGTCAATGTGCACAGCAGGCAGATAGAGGCTATCAAGAAGAGCTCGACATAGACCAGCCAGGCGACTCCAACCGTTCCGAGAACGGACCAAGCGAGCTGGAACTTGACCCAACTAGTCTTGTTGATGACTCCAACCGCGAGCAGCGAAGCCACTATGAACCAGAACGCCCCCAGCAATGCAACGGGTATTCCCCCTATCCTTGAATAGCTGCTTGAGGTAACGAGCGAACATTCGAATGGTCCGGTTATGGGGCACACATCGCTTGGGGTGGCCAAATCAGACCACGCTAGATATCCGGAGACCACTAGCCCAGCTGCAGACAGGACTACGATCGCCCAACTGAGTCTTTGCCGAATCAAGCCTATCCCTTGCGACGTGATTTGATTCTGCATGAATAGGTTACTAATATATATTCATAATTCCCTGTGGGAGGACCGAGCGTGGATCCGTTTTTGAGGATCTATCTTCTTGACGACGTAGTCTCCGCCCTCGATTCTGAGGGCCTTGCCATTCACGAGAGCGTCTGCAGTCTTTGTGTGGGCCGAAAGAAGAATCCTGTGAAGCGTGGGCTGAGATATGCCCATCTTGGACGCGGTCTCTTCCTGTTCAAGCCCTTCGAGGTCCTTGAGTCTAACCGCTTCGATTTCGTCAACCGTGAGCCGGACCTCCTCTAGCTCCGCCATTGGAATGCCCCTTGGCTTAAAGAAGGTGACATCAGGTTCGCAGCATACCCACCGGTCTTTCTTTGGCCTCGGCATGGCAAGGAATGTGTATTCATAATCCTATAACCGTTTTGAGCTCGCCTGATCAGGGAAGATGGTTCGGCGCAGGGCATGGAACCTATGCCCTGAATCCAGTTGTTCGAAGCTGCTAGAACCTTTGAAGCAGAGATAGCCGTTGACTACGCGGGAGGATTGTTGATCGTTTTCAGCGATCTACGACCATTAATCCGCTTGCACGAAGAAACTCCAGGAGAACAAGGCAACCTAGCCTGTCAAGTTGATTCTTGGCTGAGCAGGTCTGCCTCTCCCGCTTCGATGGTTCTCGATATCTTTGCTACGATTTCCCTGAATGCAACTGCCGAAGGAGAATCGAGATGCTGAACAATGAACGGCGTGCCAGTGTCGGAATCCTCACAGATTCTTGGGTCGAGCGGTATCTTCCCCAAGAATGCGACTCCTAATTCTTCTGCTATCTTCTGGCCCCCGCCTGTCCTGAAGATGCTGATCTCTGTGCCGCACTTGGGGCAGACGAAACCGCTCATGTTCTCAATGATGCCCAAAACAGACGCACCCAGCTTGCGGGTAAATGTGACAGCCTTTTTGACGACTATCTGCGAGACCTCGGAGGGGATGGTGACGATGACGACTCCTGTGATGTTTGGGATTGACTGCATTACGGTGAGAGCTTCGTCCCCCGTGCCTGGTGGGAGGTCCACTAGAAGAAAATCGAGCTCTCCCCACATAACTTCGCTGAGAAACTGTCTTATAGCCATGGACTTGAGAGGTCCGCGCCAGATGACCGGAGTCTCATCGCTTGGAAGTAGAAAATCCATAGAGACGACTTTCGTCCCCAAAGGTCCTAGTGCAGGGAGTATTCCCGGCTCACCCACATCCAGTCCCAGCCCTCTGACGCCGAGCATCTTCGGTATGGTTGGTCCCGTAATGTCAGCGTCGAGCACCCCAACTCGATCGGTGTAGCCCTGACTTGCTAATGCTATAGCCAGATTAGCTGTCACAGTACTCTTGCCGACCCCGCCCTTGCCGCTGAGAACAACTATCTTCCGTTTGATCTTGTTCATCGAAGCCCTGAGTCTACGTTCCTGCTCCTCCCTTTCAGCGACGCGATCTTGCGAAACTTGCTCCGTCCCAGTCGATGACCCAGGATTCGTGTTCCCTCGCCCGTGATATGGATAAGGAA
>JAHECH010000750.1 GCA_024641835.1 Deltaproteobacteria bacterium | reverse complement strand
GAATGGCTCTATGCTGACATGGCAGTCCTCTGTGCTGGAGGGATAAGCTATGGCATCTATTCCACATCCTCGCCAGAGGAGACCTATTATGCAGTAGAAAAGGCGGAAAGTAAATTTTTCGCAGCCGAAGATCAAGAATATGTGGATAAAATCCTGCCTTTCCTCGATCGTGTCCCCTTCCTACTCAAAATAATTATCATTGATACACGAGCTACCTTTACTTACGATGATCCAAGATTGATCGGTTTTGATCAAGTTCAGGCATTGGGCAGGAAGAGAAAACTAAACAGTCCTGATGAATTCTCCCGCCTCATTCAGAAAATTCGCCCCGATGACCCTGCATTCCTGGTGTTCACTTCCGGAACTACTGGACCTCCAAAGCCTGCCATAATTACTCATCGAAATATCCTCATATCGTTTGTCTATGCCTTTAGTGAGGTATTCGAAAAATTCTGGACTCACGAACAGCGTTCAGTCTCCCACCTGAGCCTTGCGCATATCTTTGAAAGATGCACTAGTATCTATTTTTCCTTGATATACGATTGGAAACCACATATTGGCGAAGGCGTTGAGTATTTGCAAGAAACCCTATATGAGGTGCAGCCCACATTCTTTCACGGGGTTCCCAGGATATGGGAGAAGATGGCTGGCCAGATTGTCGTTGGAATCGAAAGCAGCTCCCAACTAAAAAAGTGGTGCTATCACTGGGCCATGAAAATTGGCTGGGACTATATGAAGATGAAATGGGAAGGCCGGAAGGTCTCTTTGATATGGACGTTGCTCCGCTGGTTTGCCCATCAGATATGCTTCCGGCATATTCTACATCAGGTGGGGCTGAGTAAAGCGGAATCTGCCTTATCAACCGGCGCTCCACTTCCTCCTCAGATCCAGAGAATATGGCAGGTATGGGGGGTGGATCTAGTCAACCTCCTGGGCTCTACAGAAGTAGCGGGGATTATCAGTAGCCAACGACCCGGATTCCCTAAACCGGGTGATCTGGGGAGACCAACAACGATAAATGAAATCCGATTAGCAGAAGATGGTGAAATGCTGGTCTCAGGTCCCGGCGTATTTTCTGGTTATTGGAATGACAAAGAAATGACGCGTCAGAGTATAAGGGATGGATGGCTGTATACGGGCGAAATATTCGAATACACGGAAGAAGGCAATCTAAAGATGATCGACCGCAAGAAAGACATGATGGTGACCTCGGGCGGCAAGAATCTGGCACCTTCTTACATAGAGAATGCCATAAAAGCCAGTCCCTATATCAGTGAAGTCGTGGTGTTCGCGGATGGGAGGAAATTTCCAGCTGCATTGATCGAGATAGATTTCAACACCGTGGCCGATTGGGCGAGGCGCAACAAAGTCGTCTACACTGGTTTTACCTCTTTGGCAAGCCACAATGAGGTCTATAAACTCATCGGAGAGGAGGTGAGAAAAGGGAATCAAGCCCTTGCCCGGGTGGAACAAATCAAGAAATTCCGAATCATCCCCAAAGAATTGGATCCAGAGGCAGGGGACACAACACCGACACGAAAGATCAAGAGAGATCTCATGTATAAGATGTTCAGAGATCTCGTGGAGGAGATGTTCGTGTCAAGAGAGGGTGCGGCGATAGAAGGACAAATGAAACCTTAACCAACATAAGAGCCGAAAAAGGAGGGGAGCGATGGCACGAAAACAGTGGGGATTGATTTTGTTTTTTGCCTTTTGTTTTGGATCTTCATTATTAAATTGGGGTACTTGTGAAGCAGCGGAGCCTTATGTGATCGGTTACATAGCCGATATTACAGGCATGGCGAGGGCAAACTATGCCCCTGAATGCGAGGGAACCAGATTATACATAGATTTGCTGAACTCCCAAGGTGGTATCAATGGCCACCCGGTAAAATTGGTCATAGAGGACGGAAAATCTGATCCAGCTTTGTCGGCAGCAGTTGCTAAGAAACTCATAGTAGAGGACAACGCGTTGGCCCTGATGGGACTTGGGTTTTCTAGGGCCCAGCCCCCGGTCATGGAAATGGCGAGCAAGGAAAAGGTCCCTGTGATAGCTGGATATACCCTTATCATGGATGTCCACAAGGCGCAACCAGGCGATGTAGGTTTCGCGACCGGTTACATCATGCACCCCAAGTTCCACCCCGGAGGTTACGGGTTTGCCAAGGTTGCCGCCACCCTGCATCCAAAAGGGCGTATGGCTTCTTCTGGTTATGATACGCCTGGCGGGCGAGTATGGAGCCAATGGGCCTCTGAGTGGGCAAAGAAAATGGGCCTCGAGGTCGTTTACCATGAGGATATTCCTCCTCAAAGCGTCGACCTAATGCCGTGGGCTTCAAAGGTTGCAAAGGAAGACCCAGATATTTATACCAATGCAGAGGGTGGGGAAATTTTTATTTCCCTTGCCGTTGCCTTGGAGAAGAGTGGGTGGACTAAAGATCTATTGTTCCCTGACTTCGTCACTGAGGCTGATCTTGTGAAAGGCATTGAAAGGCTGATGACTAAAGCGAGTTGGGTAATGTGGTTTGGCCGTTATGCATCAGCCTATGAAAAGATACCCGAATATGCAAGGATTGGGGAGGCAATGAAGAAATTCGGCCACCAATACCCTTTGTCCGCACGCCATGCTCAGGGTTGGACCATGGGGCGTCTTATTGAGCAAGCATTGACAAAAGCAGGTTGGCCTTGCACACGGGAAAAACTACTTTCCGCCCTGGAAACAACG
>JAHECH010000749.1 GCA_024641835.1 Deltaproteobacteria bacterium | reverse complement strand
ACCAGTTCGCGGGTCAGCACCGGAGAATCCCTGTCGGGCAAAATCAAGAGAATCTCATCGAACTCAGATCCCTGGCTCTTGTGCACGGTGACGGCATACATCGCCTCGTGTTCCGGAAGACGGAGAGGATGAAACTTTCGTACTTTACCTTCCGAATCCTGGAAGAAAACCCGGAGTTCATCTCCCGCTTCCGGGTCCGGCAGGGCAATACCCATGTCGCCGTTGAAGAGACGAAGATTATAGTCATTTCTGGTGATCAAAACAGGACGGCCCGGATACCACTGCCCATCGGCCTTGATGAGATGCTCGTCTCTCAGCATCCTCTCAACCATGATGTTCACGGCCTCCACACCGTAAGGTCCTTCTCTCAAGCCGCACAGGATCCTGAAATCGTCCAACCTGGCAAAGGCATCAAAGGGATCGGCCGCTTTCAAAAAAGCCCCAAAGCCCTGAATCACCCTCTCTTTGAGAACTCGAGTCCACTCATGGAGGTGCCTGAGATCTTTCCATGCGATATCTTCATGACCCTCATGCTCGATGATCGAGAGGGCACGCTCGCCGTCACCATCGTTGACAGCATGGCTCACAGCGGCAATGCCGCTTTCACCCTTGAAGCGATAGCTCTTGGTCAGATAGACAATGCAGTCTCTCATGGAGGGTGCCCCTCCGTTCCCCCTTTCTGAGTCAGCTTCACAACCGGTCAGCATCCGGAGCTCCTTAGAAAAGTTTCTTGAGAAAGCAAGGGACTGACCCGCATCACAGATATCGGCGAGCATGGCACCTGCTTCCACAGAGGCGAGTTGATCCTTATCTCCGAGGAGAATCAACCTGGACTGCAAAGGCAGGGCTTGGACAAGTTTCGACATCAGCGGCAGATCCACCATGGAGGCCTCATCCACGATGAGGGCGTCCAGAGGGAGCTTGTTGCCTTCATGGTGGCGGAAATAGGGCGAACCAGGGATCGTTCTCAAGAGGCGATGAATCGTGGATGCCTCTTCAGGAACGGCATCCCTGATTTGATCGTCACAATCCAAAGTCCGTTTGACTTTTCTGATCGCCTCTTCCAGCCGGCTCGCCCCCTTGCCCGTGGGAGAGACGAGACCAATCCGCAACTTTTCAGGCCCTCTGCTTTCGAGAAGAAGGGCCAGGATCTTTGCGACCGTTGTGGTCTTACCCGTACCCGGCCCGCCGGAAATGACAGTGAACGGCCGGATGAGGGCGCTAAAGGCCGCTACCTTCTGCCAGTCCATATCTTCATGGGATAGGGAAGGGAAAAGTCTTGAAAGCCTCTGTTTCAACAGAGTCCTGTCAAGAGACGCATCCACCTCTCCAACCCGGCTCTGGACGAAATTCGCAAGTTTCGCCTGATAGTCCCAGTACCGATAGAGATAGAGCCTGCCCCTGCGATCCAGGATCAATGGTTTGTATTGTCCTGGAAGACCCACAACCCCGCTCTCCCTGAGCTTTGCTTCCCATGCAACCAGCCCGGGAAGAGCAAAACTCTCTCCGCTCCGCTCTGTGTGTGGAAGCACAAGGTCGGGCAGATCAAGACAGATGTTTCCCTCCCTGGTAGAACTGCTCACCAGGGCTGCGCCAAGAATCAGCTCAGGAGACGGATTTGAGGAAAGCTCCCCCATAAGCCGTGCAAAATGGGTATCCAGGGTGGAGATGATGTCTCTTTCACGGAGAAGATGAATGTCCCAATTGCCGTTCATTCAACAATCCCAGCTCGGGCTCGAAGCTCTACAGCCGCTGACTATTAACGCTTTTTTGAAGACCCAGGTTTTTCGGGTTTCAAGTCCTTCCAATAAGGGTCCCGCTCATTTCCTGAATCAATTCAGCTGAAGGTTTATCCCTAAAAACACCGAACTCATCGCCTCTCGCAGGATCCACGCCGCGTAGGAATATATAGTAGACTCCTCCAAAGTGCTTTTCGTAGTCATAGTCGTCTACCCTGAATCTCAGATATTCATGGAGAGCCAGTGTGTAGAGGTGATACTGGAGGATGTAGAACTCCTCTTCCATCGCCTTTGACAATCTCTCCTGATCGTAGTCCTCCACGCGCGCTCCGAGGAAATTGGACTTCCAGTCCACCAGATAGAACTGCCCGTTGAAACGGAACACCAAGTCCATGAATCCTTTCATAAAGCCCCGGAAAGGCGCAAAATGAAGGCGATCGATTCCTTCCGGGATATTCGTGGGTTGTTTGAACTTCTTCATCATTTTTCGAAAGTTCTCAGGTGCCGCTCTGCGGACAGGGAAATAGAATTCCAACTCATTGAGGCGATCTTCATTCCGGATCAGGGAAAGGCAGAACCCTTTCTGTTCAGGACTCAGACAAACAGAGAGGGTCTTTTCCACCATTCCTAGAATCGGAGAAATCCACGATGGTTCGAACCCGTATTCGCCGAGCTTCTTGGTCACCAGTTCTTCTCTTGAAGCCGCCCCCCCTGCAAAGTCCAGATGCTCCATGATGTCGTGGAGGAAGATGCCTGTCTTAGTCCCCCTAGGAAATGAAAAAATGCCCCTGAGTTCCCCCTGACCGAGTGCCTGCTCCTCATCCGTGGGCCTCGTCCTATCCCGGTCAGCCTCCTCTTCACCATGAAGGGTTCTCGACACCAAAGAAGAAAAGCTTGAAATCTTCCAATGCCGGTCGATCCGGCCTCGAAAACCCTGCCATGAGAGGGGAGCTTTTTCCTCGTCCAGGGGGGAGTACGCCTCTCCCCTTTGGCC
>JAHECH010000098.1 GCA_024641835.1 Deltaproteobacteria bacterium | reverse complement strand
GTAGTCGTCCCTGCTCTGCACCTGGACATTTTCTTGGAAGTAAACGGTAAGATACTGTTGACCCTTATCGCCCACATTCTTTCCGCGCCAGATCACCATCACACCTGGCACTTTCTTAAGTAGAGGGATATGCTCCTCGTTGTACCATTTGTTGAAGTCAACCTCTTTACCCGGCTCCACGTTGACCTGCACTGTTCGGATGATATTTCCTTTGTTGAAATGAGTCGGAACCGGGCCCGGCACGATCACTTCGTAATTCAGGCCTTCGAAATTCTTCAAGGATGGCCGGACCGCCTTCGCCCATTCGGTTTGGCTCGCAGCCTTGTATTGCTCTGATTTCTGGACGTTCATATTTTCATGGACATAGAGATAAAAATACTTCTGTCCTTTTTCACCCAAATTAACCCCTCTGTAAGTCCAGATCACGCCAGGCACCTTCAAGAGCAGGCGCTCATGCTCAGAGTTATACCAGCGATTAAACTCGTCTTCCATCTTCGGGTCCACATCGACCCGAACGATCCTGATGATGCTACCTTCCTTTAACATCAGAGGCTCCTCGGCATAGCTTTGATTGCTAATCAGAGTTAACAGGCCAGCACATATACAGATGGATAACCCGATAAATTGCAACGCTTTCATTTCTTTTCCTCCTCCTTGCTGAGGTCAAAACGCTCTTCTCTGAAAGATCCGTGGCCATGGAAAACACCTAGGGGAATTCTCCCGTTGAACGAAATTCAAAATAAGGTGAGCTTCCTGAAACACCGCCTGCTGAATTCCTTGGAGCCTCCCCGGCAGCGCATCGCTCCCCTGACCCTTTGACTTCTGTGGCACGTGGGTAAATCAAACCATAGCCCATCAGCGCATTAACAGTGGCAGGTACAATGCGATATCAGGGAATATGAATATAATCGCAACACACATCATCAAAACCAAGGTAAAAGGAAGCACTCCCATCACCACTTCCTGAATGGGCGTTTCATCGCCCGCAACACCTTTGATGATATAAAGGTTCATGCCCATGGGCGGTGTGATATTAGCCAGTTCACACATCATACAAATAAGAACGCCGAACCAAATGGGATCGAAGCCAATGCTTGAAACAATAGGGAATATCGTCGGCAACGTCAGGAGAATCATAGGGAGCCCGTCCATGAGCATGCCGAGAGGGACATACATAAAGAGGACCGCTACGAGAGTAACGTAATTGGGTACAGGAAGATTCCCAACCATGGAAGCGAGCTTTGCTGGAATGCCGCTTAATGTCAGGAAGCCATTAAAAATCTGGGCGCCAATGAGGATCATGAAAATCATGGCGGTGGTTTTTACCGTGCCGAGGATAGCAGAAGAGAAATCATCCCATTTGAGTCGCTTTCTTAATACAACAATAATGAATGAAGCGAAGGCTCCCGCAGCTCCTGCTTCCGTGGGCGTGAAAAGGCCGACGTAAAGTCCCCCGATAATCACGATAAAGAGCGCCAGCATCCCCCAAACACCTCCCAGGGACTTGAGCTTCTCTAACCATGAGGTTTTCGGACCACGAGGGCCAAGAGCCGGGTTGAGAGTGCATCTGACGTAGATCAGTGTCAAGAAGCTTAAACTCACCAATACTCCTGGAATGATCCCTGCGATAAAGAGCTTCCCGATAGAAGTACCTGTCAGTATCCCATATACAATGAAGACAACACTCGGAGGTATGAGGATGCCCAGAGTTCCTCCAGCTGCGACGCAACCCGTTGCCAGGCGGGGACTGTATTTGAATCTCTTGAGCTCCGGTATCGCCACCGTCCCCATGGTCGCCGCTGAGGCGAGACTGGAACCCGTGCACGCAGCAAAGAGCGTACAGGCTAAAGTAGTCGCCAGTGCAATGCCCCCCGGCCGGCTTCCTGCCCATTTGTAGGCAACGGCGTATAGGTCCTCGCTGATTCGGGACTCGTAAGCGAACTGCCCCATGAGAATGAACAGTGGAATGACAACCATGGAATAACTGCTCGCCCAGGTATATGGGACGCTCGCGAGGAGATAGGAGGCTGACTCGAAACTTCTAACCAGTCCAAAGCCCAGAAACCCCACTACCATAAAGGCAAATCCAATGGGCATGCCGATGTAAATGAAAAGGAAGAAAAGACACAGGCATATGATCCCAACCGTCACCGGCTCCATGCCTCGCCCCCTTTGCCAGCGATGAGAAAGTTGATAAAGTCCACAATGAGTTGAAGGCAAAGCACGCTTACGCCTGCGGTTACAAAAAACTGAAATGGATAGGCAGGGATGTTCAAGACGTCAATAATCTCCATGGATTCCATAGACTCGAGAGCCTTGTTCACCGACTGCCAAGCCATGACGCTAAAAACGCCAAATGCTATGAGAGACCTGATGGCACCCACTACAGACTGAATCCGCGGGCGGAAACCAATAAAGAACATCTCAACCTTCACGTTTCCGTCAAGGGACTGCGTGTAAGGCCACGCAAAAAAAACGACTCCCACCAGGAGAACTTCGCTCATGCCCAGGCAACCCTTGATGGGGCTTGCCAGCAGGTACCTCGCCACCACGTCGATTGCTCCTATGAGCATCAACATCATGAGCATGACTGCGCTAAGGAAACAGAGGCTTTTGTTGATGATCTCAACTGCCTTCGAATAGGCATTTTTCATCTCTTCTACCTGGCAAAGGGCTTCTTTACGCCCAGATCGACAAGGGTGTTATAGAGTTCGTCAAGGGCTTTTTCGGCCGGCAAACCGCGCCCTTTTGCAGCTTTTTCCCATTCGGCAAAGATCGGCTTGAAAGATTGATTCAATTTGTCGATATCCTCTGGAGGAAAATTGCTCAGCTTTCCTCCGGCGTCCAGAAACATCTTCTTGCCAAGGTCATTGAAACCCTGAAATGCGTCAGCCATCATCATGGAGTATTTCTCGTTGTTTTCGTTGAGGACGTTTCGGACCTTTTCAGGAAGTTTTTTGTACGTTGTCTTGTTTACGCCTATCACGTAGGGTCCGCAACTCATGGAAACATCTGTTGCAAATTTCGCGACTTCCTGTAGCCTGAACACCGGCATTGCGGGCCAGATCTGCCAGCATCCGTCGATAACGCCCGTTTCGAGAGCCGAATAAATCTCAGTGACCGGCATGCTCACGGGAATTGCTCCAGCTCTCTCTACCATCTTGGTGTGAATCGTATATGGGGCGCTCACCTTCTTTCCTTTTAGTTCAGCGATTGTATCGACCGGTTTATTGCGCCACATGAACAGGAAGGAAGCATTGTTCCCTACAGCTATCGGAATAAACTTGCCGAATTCCTTTTTCAAATAACCTTTCTTCCAGAGCCTGTAATAAGCCGTCACCGTGATGCGGTTCGTGGGATAATGGATTGGAAGGGTCATCATTTCGGTGATCGGAAAGCGCCCTGGGCTATAGGTAGGCCCAAAGAGGGCAATATCGCATAAGCCATTGACCAATGCATCGTAATAGTCACCAGGTTTTCCGAGCGCCTGCCATGATATTTCTGACTTGATCGTGCCCCCCGATGCGTCCTCAATTTCCTTAGCTATTGTCTGCAAAACCTTCGTGTTTGGATCTTTTGGAACGTTCCAGTGAGCAATGTGCAGTTTCATCCCCTGGCCAAAACAAGGAACAGCCAGAACCCAAGAAAACGCCACTACCAGAACATAGACCAATCGCCTCATTTTCCACCTCCTGCCATCAAATGGGTTAAGTTCAGAATGATCAATACGTCCGCCCAATAACGCAACAGATGCTCCAACCTTATGCTTATGCCTTGCTTTTGGCATGGCATTAGACCCCGGAAAGTTGACTCTGCTTCAGCGTAGCCAAGCTCCTGATGGAGGTTATCTTTCTTTGAAACTTCTGCATCATGGGTTGCGACAGAGTGTGTCATTTTCTTTCAACGGAAAAGCCATCGATCATCAGGCATACATCTTCTTGACCAGGGACCGATCGATCTTCCCCGACCCTGTTTTGGGTAAGTCATCGACGAAAACAATGCTCTTGGGCTTCTTGTAGCCGGCCAATTCTCTTTTACAGACTGCGATGACCTCTTCTTCGCTTATTTTCATCCCCTTCTTTGTCGCTATGATAGCCTTAGCGACTTGGCCCCATTTTGAGTCAGGAATGCCGATGACAACCACATCTGCAACTGCGGGCAAAGAGCTGATCACTTTTTCGATTTCACCAGGGGAAACTTTCTCCGCACCCGACTTAATCATCTCATCCCCTCTACCCATCATGTAGTAGAAACCTTCTTTATCGCGGTAAGCGAGATCACCCGTATGAACCCACCCCGCCGCAAATGTCTCCTTGGTCTTTTGAGGATTTCGCCAGTACCCTGGAGAAACCGTCGATCCTCCCACCATCACTTCTCCTGCCTCCCCTTCCCCCACCTCTTGGGAGTCGGGCCCTACCAGTTTTATCCGGACATGCGTTGCGGGTTTGCCCACAGAGCTGTTTAAGAGGTTGGTGCCCGGTCTCTGGTAAATCGCACCATCGGTTGTCTCGCTCAATCCAAACACATTGAGGACTTCCGTTCCTTTCTTCAGGTAGGTTTCTTGAAGGGCAGCCTCGAGAGGTTCGCCTCCCACTGGCACGAATCGGAGAGATTTGAGTTCTCGTTTTGCAAAGCTGGGAGCGTTGGCCATCATCCTCAAGGCTGTAGGCACTACGGCAAAGCAGCTTACACCCTCTTCCTCGATTATTTGAAGGGTTTCCTCGGTCTCGAAACGATTCTGAAGCACGACCCGTGCGCCCAAGTGCAGCCCTGAAAGCGTGAGAGCATTCAAACCGGCCACATGAAATAATGGTGCAGTGACGAGGATGACATCCTTGTAGGTCATTCCCCAGTCGATAATGCTGTCGACCGACTTGAAGAACGCATTCGAGTGTGTCTGAATCGTCCCTTTCGGCTCACCGGAGGTTCCACTCGTATATATCAGTACAAAAGGATCGTCAGCTTCTCCATAGTCCCAGCGCCGTTTTTCGGAAGCCTTCGGTCCCTCAAAGTTAACTTTCTCCAGATCAACGAGCTGGACCTGATGGAGATCTATTTCCTGAGATCTTTCCCGGAATGCAGCATCGTAGAAGACCAGAGGGGACTGGGCGTTCATAACGATCTGGTTCACCTCTTTGGCCGACAACCGGAAATTGATCGGCACAAAAACACATCCTAGCTTTGCACACGCGAGCATGATATCGAAGCTCTCGACTCTGTTGCCCGCAAGAATCGAAACCGCGGCCCCTCTTTGCACTCTTTTATTTGTAAGGAAGTCAGCGCAATTGTCGGATCTCACCTTTAAGTCAAGGTACGTGTATGACTTTCTTTTGACGGTGTCCGTTAGAGCGATTCGCTCCGGATGGATCTCAGCCTTCTTATCTATGATGAATCCCATATTCACAGAAAACACACCCATCCTCCTCTTCCTGCAACCCCACCCCCTGTCGGGAGGGGATCCTTCAGGCCACAGGCTACCTCTGATTGAAGATCATGCTTCTTTCCTGTATGTCTCGCCAGTCCCTGTTTTGATTTTCTTCTGCTTAAACTGCCTGAGAGCGATCTTGACCATTTCCCCTTCGCTCAGGAAATAGTTTTCGTGAATATGGGCCATCTCCAGCTCTATCGCTTCCCAGAACTGCATGTATCTCGTCATCCGGCACATGGTTTTTGCTGTCTTGTAGGCATTTGGGTGCTTGGCGGCCAGCTTCTTAACCATTTTCCATGATTCTTCTTCCAGTTGATCATGAGGAACCACCTTCGTGACAAACCCCATCCTGAGTGCCTCTTGAGCGTTAATACGGTCCCCGCTGAGGCAAAGATATTCAAAATGTTTTGGAAGAAGGTAGTGTGATACTGCCCATGTGGTGCCGCCCGCAGGAAAATGAGCGAAGTTTATTTCGGATAAGCCGAACTGAGCCCGATCTGAAGCAATCGCCACGTCGCATATGGAAACAGGCACGACGCCGCCCCCATAACAATGCCCGTTAACCGCGGCAACCGTTGCGATGTGGAAGTGATAGAGTTTATGATACCATCCTTGAATAGGATCGTGAACCCTCCGGTAGCTGGCGGGATCTTTCTTTTCCATGGTCTCCAGAAATGAGAGATCAAGATCAAGGCCGGAGGAGAAACTGTCACCGCTTCCTGTAATCAGTACGCCTCGGATCCCCGGGGTTCCTTCGATCCGGCCCATGGCGTCGAGAATTTCCTCATTCATCTTCGGTGAGAAGGCATTCTTTTTCTCAGGCCTGTTGAACCTTACGATTCCGATGTCATCTCTTTGTTCAAACACCACGTGCTCGTAAGACATATCAGTTCTCCTCCTTGAAGGGACAGCGAAGGGAAGGGGTCCCGAGCTGCCCCCCGGCAACTCAAAACACACTCTGGATCATCCTGAGGAAGTCCAGGTGCCATCAGCTAACCTTCTTTTTTGTATGTCTCGCCAGTCCCCGTTTTGATCTTCTTATCCTTAAATTGCCTGAGAGCGATCTTGACCATTTCCCCTTCGCTCAGGAAATAGTTTTCGTGAATATGGGCCATCTCCAGCTCTATCGCTTCCCAGAACTGCATGTATCTCGTCATCCGGCACATGGTTTTTGCTGTCTTGTAGGCATTTGGGTGCTTGGCGGCCAGCTTCTTAACCATTTTCCATGATTCTTCTTCCAGTTGATCATGAGGAACCACCTTCGTGACAAACCCCATCCTGAGTGCCTCTTGAGCGTTAATACGGTCCCCGCTGAGGCAAAGATATTCAAAATGTTTTGGAAGGAGAAAATGGGAGACTGCCCATGTGGTGCCGCCCGCAGGAAAATGAGCGAAGTTTATTTCGGATAAGCCGAACTGAGCCCGATCTGAAGCGATCGCCACATCACAGAGGGAAACGGGAACGACGCCTCCGCCATAGGCATGCCCGTTTACTGCGGCAACTGTGGGCCTTGGGAGATTGTAAAGCTTCAGGTACCACTCTAAGATCGGATCCATGACTTTCCGGAAGTTTGCTGAGTTGCTCTCCTCCATCGTCTGAAGAAAAGATTGATCTAGATCTAAGCCTGCCGAAAAGCTATCACCACTCCCGGTAAAAAGAACGCCTCTGATGCTTGAATCCTTCTCAATTTGAATCATGACATCCAAGACTTCCTCATCCATCTTGGGGGTAAAGGCATTTTTCTTTTCTGGCCTGTTCAGTTTTATGATTCCAATGTTCTCCTTCACTTCGAATATCACTTGTTCGTAAGACATATTCGTTACCTCCTCATTTGGTTAGTATGAAATGGCGACGTCGCATTCAGATTCCGCTGGACCTTTTCCCCTGAGTACCAGGAACCGTCACCTCCTTTCATGGACGCAAATCAGCTAATAAGACCGAGGCATTCCTAGACTCTGTGCCAAAAAATTCTTGGCCATTTCAGTCGTCATGGGAGAAATCCTGAAAACACGACCGTCTCTCCAATATCGCTCCATATCGAATTCCGTCGTGTATCCATACCCTCCGAGGATCTGCATTCCCAGATCCGTAACCCGATGAACCATGTTCGAGCACGCCAAATAAGCCTCAGTCGCCTCGAAGCTGACCTGTTTCCCCATGGTCTCGAGCCACGCTGCCTTGTAAGTCAGAAGTTGCCCGGCATCGATCATGGTTTTCATGTCGGCAACGTAATGCTGCAATATCTGGAAGTGGTTTATCGTTTTCCCAAACGCAGTCCTCTCGCTCATATAGCGAACCGCATCCTCAAAGGCAGCCTGAGCGATTCCGAGGCAAATTGCTGAAAAACAAGTCCGCTCGCCATTGAGTAGGGGAATCAGCTGGTACCAGCCGTTGTTCTCCTCTCCCAGCAGGTTCTCACGGGAGACTTCCACATTTTCGAAGTGGATCTCACAAAAGCCCGTTGATTTCTGCCCTACCTTTTCTATGGGATGGATTGAAATACCTGATGAATTCCTAGGAACCATGAGGCACGAAATGCCATGACTTTTCTTGGGCGGGTTTCTTAGTGTCCGGACCATGGTGAATATGTGATCTGAAATATGGGCCAAGGTGATGAACATCTTTGAACCGTTAACAATGTATTTCTTCCCATCCTGCGAACGCTCAGCATAGGTTCTCATTGAAAGGACATCGGTTCCGCCCGAAGCCTCAGTCCATGCAAAGCAAGTTTTAATTCCTCCCTTGACCAGTTGCGGAATAATCCTTGATTTCTGATCTTCAGTTCCAAGAGCTGAAACAACTTTGTTTGTGAGGCCAATGGTATTTGTAAAAGGAATCGCCAGTGCCAGTATTCTTTTGGCAAGTTCCTCAATGACGATGACCATATCGAGCATCGTCCCCTCAGACCCTCCATATTTTCCAGACACGGGCAGACCCAGAAACCCGAGGTCTGCCATTTTCTGCCATAATGCCTGTGGAAACTCGCCGGTATGGTCAAGTTCACGCACATATTCCCGTGGGCATTGCTCTTCCACAAATCTCCTAACCGTCTGCCGCAAGATCTTCTGTTCCTCTGAGAATTCAAAGTCCACTCTGGTCACCCTCCTTGATCCTTTATTGCGTCAAGTCGCCGGACTTGGAAACCTTTCAAGGTCTGTCCTCCTTATCATCCGGCATCTTTTCCACAATGCTTTCTGCGTTACGCCATCTGGTTTTGATGGTAACGGAAAACCGAGCGTTTTGCTTACGGTTGCGCGATTGCTCCTCTGACGTAAACATGAACGCAAACCCCGCATCAATGGCCAAAAGCCTTGGCTATCGCATACGAAGAGTGAGCAAAACACATGCCAAGATTTCGGTGGAGTCCTAACACAGAGATATTCTAAGTGAATTACAAAATGGCCCTCGCTCACCACAATCGCCGACAGAAACCTATTTTACAGTCTCGGGTGCCGTATTTTACATCTTTTACGCCCTTCCTCTTTGCCACCCCTCCTTTCCGTTCCGGAGTCAGAACTCCAGAACCCCACAGGCTCCTTGCAGATTTGGTGGGGCCAAACCTGTCCTCCTTCCGCAGTACGGCTCTTGGACACAGCATTGAATGATGGATGGAAAGGAGGGTTCATACCCATATTCAAAAGAATAGAACCTGCTTGACAGTGTAAAGCCGGTTTTATTAATGTGAGCCTGAGGGGTATCCCTGTCTCCATCCTCTTTTAGAAACGCCCCTAACATACGAAAGGAGAGTGGAAATGCTTTCAGCCGTCGATCCAGACCTTATTTCAAGTCTACAAAGCAGCTCCGATCTTAAGCAAGCCATTTCACAAGCCGAAAAATTGTGGAACCTTTTTCATACCAAGCACTCTGTACCAGAGGAGCACCTGAGGCCAGCGATCTCTAACTCCTGGCAGAGGTGTTTAGAGTCTAAGGTGAACCCTTATCGGCACACGCCTCCACAGCTTTCCCATGAGCAGGTACAACGCCGTTTGCGTGATCATCGTCAGTACTTGGAGGTAATTCAGCCTGTCATAGTCAATATGGAACACCTGGCCGATCTCTCGAAGTTCATCATCGGTTTTGCAGATCGAGAGGGCTTCATTCTCATGATTCACGGCAACCAAGAGTTGAGGAAAGAGGTTGATGAGCTGAACTTCCGGTTGGGAGCCAACTGGAGTGAGCGCTATGCCGGTACGAACGCTATCGGAACCGCTATTGCCACGGGTCAACCAAGCCAAGTGTTTCATGCCGAACACTATTGCAGGGGTCTTCACAGATACACATGTACCGCTGTCCCTATTCAAGATCCCACTTCTCGGGAGTTGATTGGCATTCTTGACTTTGCCTCCCGTGCAGAGGACCACCAGCCGCACATTGTGGGTCTGGCGATTCAGATGGGCCGGTGCATAGAACTGGAGATCTACAGGAAGGAAAAAGACCAGGAGGATTTCTTCCGGGATTCCAGCTTGCAATTGACCCTTGACCATCTGGAGCGTGGGGTCATCGTTCTCGACGCAAACGACCGAATCCGGAGAGTCAACCATAAGGCCCTGGAGTACCTCAACGTGAAAAGCGACGCGGTGCTCAACCAGGCTTTTCATGAGCTCACCATCCTGAGTGAGTGGCGAGACTTGGAGAAGCCTTTCACTTTGCCTCATACCATGGATACCGAACTCTGCCTGAGG
>JAHECH010000097.1 GCA_024641835.1 Deltaproteobacteria bacterium | reverse complement strand
TTAAGGCTAGCAATCCGCATCAAACCAGCTAAGATGGGCCACGAGTAAACAGGAGAGGGATAAAGAACAGAGTCCCGCTCGTAGGCGGCTTCTCCATTCCTAACTTTGAGAGCCGCTTCTCTGGTTTTGGCGAGGATAACCTCGTGATCATAGCCATGGGACTTGGATCTGGCTTCATCCCAGGAGGTATAGTTCCCGTGAAACCCATATCGGGTGTTCAGGTAGCTCAGGTAGAGACGGACCACCGCCGGGGGAAGCCATTCTTTTAATAGGGGCTTGAATTGATTTAACAATAGCCATGCTCCTTCAAGAGAGTGTTGTATCCATCCACAGCCTTGTTTTGAACTTCAACAGCAGGGCGGGAATCCTCAGTAATCCGAGCGAGCAGGTTGCGAAGTTCTTCGCTTGTTCTCACGAAAAGGAAGCCAAGGTTCTCATAGTCCTCCATGAAGGACCGCCGTGAAGTCAAATTGACGATGATGCCCAGTTTCCCAACCTGAAAGGCGTCAATCAAAACCTGGGAATACTCTGAAACAAAGACATTGCTTCTTTGCATGTCATGTTCCAGAGGCTGTTCCGAGACAGAGAGATTTGGGATGCCTCTCCAAAAGACATATCGCTTGATTCTCTCCAGGGAGTGAATACCCTCATGGCCTGGGGTGGCCATGGTGGGATGGGGCCTGATTATAAAAGTGAGATCAGGAAGCTCTTCAGCGAGATCTGAAAAAGCTTCGACAAGAAGGTCGGTATCCGACCTGTTAATGAGCGCAGTCCAATCCCCTGCGTGGTTCAGAGCGAGGAGGATGACCTTCGAAGGATAGGAACCGGAAAAACTCACGGGCTTCATGATTGGGGATTGAAGAAAAGGCATGGCTGGCAGTATTTTCCTACGATGCCTCTCGAACCACGGCGCATTGAACACGTGGTTGATCATGAAGATGCAATGATCGGAAAAATGATCTACATAGCTTCTTGGATAATTGGAAGGATGGAATCCATCCACAAAGACATGGAGAGGCAATCCGAGGTCGCCGAGTTTGTAACTGTATTCGTGAATGGTCGTCGCCAGCCGGGGTTCTCCCAGGCTCGATGGAATTTGGCGTAGAATAGCGTGGACAAGAGCGACTCTACGGTTTCTGGAGATATGGAATTGCAGCCATTGGGAAAACGAAAAGGGTATGGGATGAACCCGAGCGTAATTCGAGAACTTCAGACGCCTCACAGATGTCAAGAAGACGTAACAAACTGAGCCGTCAGAGACCAAGGTCATGAGGTTTCTCTTATTGATGAATCCAGAGAGTCCCCGATGGATACGTCGAAGGTTGTGCCGCAGAAAACGTTTCACCCCTTCCGCCTCCAGAGCGGATCCTCCGCAGCCGCCCCAGACAGCTGCGTCTACCCCTAAACCTTCTTGGTAATATACTTTTCTGGGGCCGTATTTGGAAACAACCCTGGATGAAACGATCTCGTTCTTATTACGAAGGCTCTTTCCCATAAAGCGAGAGAAGTAGGTTTTCAGAATTTCCGGATTTCCTCGATATAGTAAGAGTTCGCTTGATGCACGGTCATCACAGGATTGCATATCCGCATCTGTCAGGAATTCCGCAAAGGAACGAATTTCAACATGGGAAGCCGCATCTTGCATCTCAAGGATTTCATTTCGGAATGGTCTATGGGTGCTGAGGATAAGAAGACTATGGAATCCTTCGAGCCGAGAAATATCATGAATCCTCGAAACATCGGTTTCTTGATTGACGACAAAGAGGGCATCCACAGGAGGCAAGGAAGCTTCCATTTAAGCCAATAACCTCCCAAGATATCTGATTCGTGACCTGAGCTTTTCTATGTGGGGTGCTGTTGAAGTATACAAGTGCTCACATCGCGAACCACTCAGGCTTCGCTCCAGCAACGCCAAGTAGTCTTCTCCTTCGAAACCCCTTTCACTCCGTCTGATCACATGATCCTCAACAAGACCACGACTATTCCTCGACCCTAACCGCACTGTGGGGGAGGGTTTCTCCACGGCAGACAGGATGTCTGAATTGATGGTCTGCAGCCACATACCCAATTCAAAGATGGAGAAGCGTTCGAGTTTTCTTTCAATGGACTGGATCCTCTGAACGAAACCGAGCATCCGGAATTCCTTCATCCATCGCGTGAACGAATGGACAGGGTAAGATGTGTAAAATCGATCTTGATCCTGTTTACCGGAAAAAGGAAGGTTGATTGCTGCGAGGTCTTGCAAGAACTGTCTTTGGACAGATGGGGATTCGCTCTTCAGCCAGTTTTCCTCTCTTTCGAGGCCCTCAGGGATGAGAAAAGCACTTTCGCCGTCTCTCCAGGAAAAGAGCGGAAAAGAGGTGAAGGACAAAACGGTTTCATTCCATCTGGCGCCGTCGAAAGCGTACAATGAATCAAGATAGGCGGCTGTGAGGCTCCCTTCACAGGGCACGCAGAAGAGCTCTGATCCGAGAACACCTTTCACCAGGTATGGTTCGTTAGGAATGCGCTTCTGGATATCCTCTGCAAAACGGCTGGCATTGATAAAAGTCCCTTTCACCCCAAGCTGAGACAGAAGGTAAATCTGCTCTGAGGTGAGCATGAACTCCGGCGGGAGGAAAAAGGGGCAAACTCGCCTCAATTCTCTCTCTATGGCTTTCTGTCCAAGTTGAAAATTGAGTTCAAACCCTTTCCGTGACCTGAGCAAACCGATATCATGGATAAAGGGGCGCAGAATCACTTGGAACACCTGTGGATGAGAATTGATGAGATCAAAGGTTTCAGGATTCCATGCCGCCATATCAGCGGTGGTCGCTCCCATGAGGCCTAAGACGATTTTTTTCTGGTATGTGACGTAGAGCAGCAACCACCGATAGAGGGGGGATCGTTCTCCCCCATCGAGGCTCTGGAGCCAGGTCTTTGCCGGTAGGCAGGAAGCATCACTGTTAAAATTGACGATGTCAACAAGGATGGTCATGGCTTCAGTGCCTTTGAAAAATCTTCTGAAATAGAAAGGAAGTCTTTATAAACCCATTCATCAATGGGTATTCCTCGAAGAAATCTTTCCCTAAAAACTCGTTTCTCCGGGTCCCCAGGGATCATGACACCCATAGTACCTTCCAGGGTGCTAAGGCTTCGTGCCTGTTGAACCATGATTTCCAGATCATTCAGAAAAGAACCAAGAGAACGGAATCTTCTGATGTCCAGAACCATGAAGAAATGGCTGATGGACCTCTTCTCTTCGATCCGCGTAAACATGGGAATCAGCCCCAGCGCAAAGGGCCCGCCTGCTAGGAGACTGCATAGGATCTCCACCATCATTCCTAGGCCATACCCTTTATATTGTCCGATAGGGTTCAGGGATTTAACTGCCTCCGGATCCGTGGTCGGCTTGCCGTCTGCTCCAAATCCCCAATCTGAAGGAATACTCTCTTTTTTCATCCTATGGAGCTTGACCTTATTCCACGAGACCTGAGATGTCGCCATATCGAGGCACAAGGGCTCCTCGTTCTTCATGGGAACCGTAAAGCATATGGGATTTGTGCCAAAAAAGACCCGATCGGAACCGAAGGCTTTGACAAGGGAATCGGCGTTCGTGAATGAAAAAGCGATGTAGCCTTTTCTCGATGCCTGCAGCCCGAAATAGGCGGCTGCACCGAAGTGGGTGGAGTTCTTCACGGAAACCACGCCGATGCCCGTCTGGTTGGCCAATTGCATGGCTACCTCTATCGCCACACTTCCCGCGTGATGCCCGAAGGCGTGGTCAGCCTCGAGAAGAGCGGTAGAAGGATGCCGTTTCAGTATTGTCAGTTTTGGGTTTTTGTTAATTCTTCCGGCATCCACAGCGCGGCAATAGTGGGGAAAAAGAGTAATACCATGAGAGTCCACCCCCCGCAGAGAAGTCTCTAACAAGGCAGTCACCACGTGGTGAATGGATTCAGCATTAACCCCACGGCGATTCAGTTGTTCCCTCAAGATTCTCTCAAGGCCTGCAGGATCAAAATTTAGCATGAATCACCCTCCATTCGCCTTGACGGATAAGACTTTGGTTGACCGCTTCAATGACCGCTGTGGAGACGAGCGCCTGCCTGAAAGAAGGCCTGTGATCCTTCAGATATTCAAGCCGGCTTGGGTCTGTCCTAATATCGATGATGTCCAAAATAAACCTTTGGATGCTTTGATAGGCATAGCCGTTGAAAGAGAGCCCTGTATCCGGATGAAACAAGAACTCAGAAAAATAGGGATTGACCGCCTCGGGCCCTCTCCCTTCTGTGACCAATTCAACCCCTCTGTGTTTCTGATCCAGTTCGAGTCTCCCTCTTGTACCGACAACCTTGTATTTCTGGTCCGACAGAGCAGTCGTGGTTTCAGGATCGATCCAGTTCGAGGCAAATTGGGAGACCATGATGTTCTCAGGCCGCATTGGATTCTGCCAAAGAACCGTCGCATGAACAGAATCAAACGTATTCACCCCGTTTTGCTTCAACATGCCATACGTTCCAATGGCCATTGCTCGCACAGGTTTGAATCCTGTGAGGTAGTAAATGAGATCAACGTAGTGGACCGTCAGGTACTGAAAAATGTTGGATTTTTCAGCCCAGGATCTAAAAACAGTAAGAGGGATGGTGATCCGTTGACTGTATTCTACGGTGCTGTAGAGAAGCTGACCGAGAACCCCCTCTTCGATAATCCGCTTTGCGTAGAGGTTACTTTCATCAAATCGTTTATGAAGTTCAACAGCCCCATGGAGGCCCTCTTCCTCCTGGATCTTGATGAGATCAACCGCCTCCTCTACAGTTGGGGTAAAGGGTTTGACGAGGAGACAGTGGATTTTGTTCCTGAGAAGCGCTCGCGTGTACGCATAATGCAGGTGGTCGGGTATGGCCACAATGGCACAATGGTGGGGTCCACGGGAGTTCACCTTCGAAATTTCAATGTCCACATCCTCTCCCAGAGTCACGTAATCAGCACGAAGATCTGATCCTATTTTTCGATTGATTTCACTTATCCGGTCTTGCACGAGTTGCTGGTTTGCTGGATTCTTCGCAGCGATCGTCACTCTCTCAAGAGGAATCTTTTTAGAGATCTCGCATAAAGAGGCAAGCACCGTACCCGGGCCGGTGTTGTTGCGTCCGGTCACGTACATTCCAGCGCCAATGATGAGCACATTCATACCCTTTCTCCGAAAATACATTCAGCGATCTGTAGGTCCCTAGGAGAGTCAATGTCTATGACGTCATCAGAATGCACGATGTAAGGAAGGATACGATCACCAGTCATCGAATGCTTGTCGAGAATCGTTCTAGCCCAGGTCACGTCAATCACGCAGTTGTAATAATAAAAGGCGGGAAGGTCCTGGCGTCGCAGAAGATACGGGACGGGGTGTTCGTGTTTCATGATGGGATCCAAATATCCGTCCGGTCCGATCCGGAACATCCTGTAAGGGTGCTGGAAAGGTTTCGAGACACTTCGCACAGAGTCCGCTTCTTTGTGGTTAAGCAGCAACTGAATCGCCTCATCGATCCATGACGGTTTTCGATGAGGCGCGGTGGGTCTCAAATGGACCACGACATCCGGGCGATAGTTCTCTGTTTCCGCCAGATAGGTTAGGGCATGCTGAAAAACAGGAAGATCCAGGACATGATCTTCGGCGAGTTGCGCGGGTCGCACGAAGGGAGCCTCTGCCCCAGCATTCAGTGAGGTCTGACGGATTTCATCATCTTCCGTCGAAACGATGGTGCGGGTAACAAGCCGAGAAGCCTCCGCATGAAGGATCGAATGGACGACAAGCGGAAGTCCTTTGAGCAGCGCCAGGTTCTTTCTTTTTATCCCTTTCGAACCGCCCCTAGCAGGGATCAGCGCTAAGATTTCCATGGTCTTCTCCTTCCTTTCTCGCGAGGCACCGGATCCATATTCCACCATCTTCGAGCGTTGGGTAGTATGTGCCATAGAAACCATCGTACACTGTTTTGATGCTGCCACTTCGATTCACCAGGACAAGAAATCGATTCCAGAGTGAATGAAAGTTGCGTTCGATACAGGATCCTTTCTTTTCTTTGTTTCTAAAGGAACCCTGCACGGGCGGCCCGCAGGTCGCACAGGTGATCGGGGAAAGCCCAAGCTTTTCGAGGAGGGTGGTCAGGGAGGAAGGGGTGAAAAAATGAAGATGCGACTCCATGTCCATAGGATGATCGAATACCTCTTTCTTGTACCTCGGAACTTCGACAAAGATGTAGCCTCCTTTTCTTAAGCCGGATAGGGCCTTCAGGAAGGAACTTCGGATGTCTGGAAGGTGTTCAAGGACATGGGATAAACAAATGAGATTCAAGTTCTGAACATCGTGCCTCGCAGTCTCCACGCTGCCAACCTGAATATTAGCCTTCCAATGCCTTTTCCCAAATCGAATGGCCCCAAGGTCCGGGTCATATCCTTCTGCCATGGCCCCCTCTCTTGCGAACTGGGCAACCAAGGCACCGATTCCGCAGCCGATGTCGCAGATCTTCCACTCAGAAAAACCTCTATTGCTATTCCCCAGGCATCTCTTGATGAAGCGGATCTGAGCATCAGCTCTCCTTTTCATCAGTTCGCAGTGAGAAGGCCCGATGTGGAATTTTCTGTAGGTTTTGGCATAATACAAGTCCAGCCACCTGGAATCTGGTTCTGGATGTGTGAAATGGTGGCTGCAATTCATGCAATAGAAAACGGATGCACTGTCAAAACCGGAATGGCTTGCTGCTTTTTCCGTATCCATGCAATGGCACACCGGACACCACGGCATGAGCCCCGGTTCATCGCTAGCGATTTTAGGAATGTTGAATTTGTTGGGGTGAAATCCTTCCATCGAAATCATTATACCCTTCCAAGGGATAGGTGTATCACCTGTCTGAAAAAAGATCGATCCTTGCTGAGCAGGAGCAAATGGAGACCCATGACCATGAGCAGGAGAAAGACCACGAGAACTTGGTACCAGGGGAGGAGACTTTGACCGAACAAATAATGGAAAAGCTGAGTCATGGCCCATAGGGCAAAGGCCCATGCAAATCCAGAAGAAAAGGTGTTGAAGAAACGTGCGAATCCGTAACGAAAGCAGTGATTCACGGCGACGGCATAAAGCACCATGGTGAATGCGGTTACGGCGACTCGGGCGTAAAGGAAAGGCAAAAGGCCGGACCGAATGGAAAGAAGATAGACAGGCAAAATGTAGGAAATGGAGAGAACACGAAGTTTCGCAAATGCCCTGGCTCGACCTGATGCTCTAAAAGCCGGAGGGAAAGCACTCAGCGCGTAAGAGAGTCCTGTCGCAATAGCAAAAGCGCCGATCACTGGCTGGATACTCTCCCATCGAGAGCCCAGGAGGATGTCTAGGATCGTTTGTCTCAGGACGAGGAGAGACGCGCCTATAGGCAGCGCGACAATAGCAAAAAACCGTGCCACTCGTTCCACATAGGCGTTGAAAAGCTCCTTGTCCCCCTGAATGCGCGAGAGACCGCTGAACATCACAGGAACCAAGGGTTCCAGAAGAGTGCTTAGGATCATGGTGACAATAAGACTCCCGGTCCTGTAGAGACCCAAATCACGAGCGCCCAGATACACACCGACAATGGCCGAATCACCCCAAACAATGAACCAAGCGAGCAATTCTTCCAAGAAGATCCAGCCTCCAAATCCCCAAAGGTCCTGGGCTAGGGCGCGATCAAAACGTAATTGAGGTCTCCAAGAACTGAGAGCCCAAAGATAAAAAGCTCTGGTGAAGTCCCCGACCAGAGCCCAACCCACCAGCGCCCAATATCCATAGCCCAAGAGCGCGAGGGAAAGAGCTGCCATGCCGGCAAGCAGAAGAGCCAGCATTCGTACACGGAACAGGGCCCTGAAATCCATCTGGCGTTGAAGCAGTGCGTTTTGAACAGAGGATATTGAACCGATGACCATCTGAAGGCCCTGTACTCTTAAGATCGTCTTAAGTCGTGGATCACCAAACCCCTCCGCCAACTTATGGGCGGAGAAAAGAATCAGAAGGTACAGGAAAAGTCCCAAGGCCAAGTTCGCAAAGAAGACGACGTTTGCTGCATCTTTGATGTCGCCTTCCCTCTGGATCAGGGCTTTGCTCAGGCCTGAGTCCCAGAGAATCTGGGCGAAGGTGATGACAAGAGTGGCGAAGGCGACGATTCCAAAGCTCTTGGGATCAAGGAGCCTAGCCAGAATAAGAAAAACCGCCGGCATGATGGCCTTCGATCCCACCTCGGATAGGAAAGACCATTTGGACGCAGAAACCATTCTGAGAGGTAGTAACTGTCGCTCGTCCATTTCACCTCTTGCTACTCTTTTGCTTCCCATATCAGAACCTTGGGCCGATCCTTCAGTTTCGGGAGAAGGTCTTTGTATTCCTCCCGTGTCAAGACAAGAGTCCGTATCTTTCTGCGAATGTATCGTTCAGTTTTCTTACTCAAATCAGTCAAGTGACGGTCATTGATGTTCCCCACAAGCAGGAGGTCTATGATTCCAGTATCCTTTCCTTCTGCATAGTCGCCGATGAGATAGGCTTCCTCAAGATCGCCAAGCCTATGGACAATACCATCAATGACCTGGTCAAGGCCCAGCACCTTACTCACCATGGATTTGAGTTCCGGAAACAAGGGGTGTTCAGCGTTCGCCATGTAAAAAACTTGTCGACCGTTTCTTTGTGATTTTAGCAGCTGAGAACTCGTCAACTGATTCAATTCTTCTCTCACCGCATTGGTCGAAACATTGAATTCTTTCGCAAGCTCTCTGAGGTAGGATCTTGTCTCAGGGTTGAAAAAGAACCTGGTGAGGAGTTTGATCCTCGTCTTTGAAGAGATGAGTCCTGCGAACAAGTCTTCCATAGGGTGCCTTCTTGAGTAGTAATTCTACTCGAAATGGCTAAGTTCGTCAAGTCAATTTTCTCTTTGAATCAAAGCTTCGTCTGCGTGGAAGCCCTGGATGGTGCCTTTGAAACGGCTTCTCAAAGCCAGGCTGAGAAGGTAGGGCGGGAAAAGGGCAAGGCCGTAGAGAAAGGGGCGAAGCGGGACGGAGTACCTTGGAAACGGAGCCCCGATGATATGGAGTGCCGTGTAATAGATCAGCAGAAGCGACGTAACCCTTGCAGTAAAGAGAGGATTCTGATTCACGCCGATTCTGGAGAGGGGGAACCAAGCCATCAGGCACCCGAAAAAGGCTGAAATAACTAGGGGCCAGTGCAGCCAATGCATGAGATGATGGCTCCATCGAAAAAAAGGAGACTGGAAGTATGGAGACTGAGAAACAGGATAGATAAAGGCGTCTCCCGCGCCCTGGACCGTGTTCCAGGACCAGAATGCAACCGGCTTGCCGATAAGAAACCATTGAAGATGCTTGATAGGTTCTTGTTCAAAACGGCTCGAGATTTCTTTTAAAACCGAGGGGATGTCGCGGCTGATCTCTGAAGCTCGGGGATCGTAACGGTAAGGGAATCCTCGGCTCTCCCTGACGTCGTCATAGGTGAAATTGGGATACATACCGTGATGCAGAAAATTGATCATGAGCGTTTTGTCACTGGTGACGCCCAACGTGTGCACGTTCCGGATTACCCAGGGAGAAAAGCAAACCACGAACCCGACGATGACCATCCCGGCCAGTTTGCCCCCTTTTTGCCATCCAAGGTGCAAGAGCAGAAAGGCACCGAAAAGAATGCAGAAGTATTGAAGGCTTGGCCGCACCAGGCTTGCTAAAGCCATGAACATTCCAACGACAGCGGCCTCCCACAGGTGAAGTGTCTTGCCAAAAAGCCCTATGAACCAGCCGATGAGGACGAGAAAGAAACAGAAGAGGGTCTCCGTGAGAATGTAGCTATTGGCGACGATGAGGTGGGGACTTATGGCGACGAGGAGAGTCCCGGCTCCTGCCCAGAAGGCAGAAAGGAAGGATCTTAAGAAGAGAAATGAGAAGAGGACGGTGATGGTGCTCAGCAGGGCTTGCGACAGGACGATCCTATCAATCATGTCTTTGTTCGGTAAGCCGCTCACAAAAGCACTGAGAAAGATGGGATACCCTGGAGAGCGCGCAGCATCCGGGGCAGGTCGAAAGTCAGGTTTCAGTAAGCTTTTTGAATCCCTGGAA
>JAHECH010000096.1 GCA_024641835.1 Deltaproteobacteria bacterium | reverse complement strand
CAATAACCGAGCATACTCTCCGCAGTCACGTTACCGCTCGTCGCGGGAGCGCATTCCGAAAGAACGACGGCATACTCCACCCCCTGAGATTTCAGGTAGCCCACGTACAGTTGCGGATGGTTCGCGTAATCATCAATCCTTTCAAAGAATAGAGGGTTGATCTCTGCGAGGTAGTCCCGCCAGGTAGGGTTCAGCATTTCCTTACGCACATAATGAGTATGAAAGTCGATGATTCTCATGATGGTTACCCCCAGCAAAGAGAATCCCGGCGCAAGAGTTCTTCAGTCGGAATGAGGAATCCAGACAAAGATCAAAGTACCTTTTGACTGTGGCCTCCTGAATGGGAGATTCTCGAAGAATTGACGTCATAGTAAGGGAAACCCAGAGGGGTTTCAATAGAAAACAAAGAATCTGGGATCCCAGACCTCGCCCAGTTCCAAGTTGACACATGAAGCTCATGTAGATAAAAGAACAGCATGAATAATCGATTGTAAACAGAGGAAGCCTGCAAGTGGACCTTGAAGTCATAATCTACGGTCTCGTAAACGGCATGACTTATGTGCTCATGGCCGTCGGTTTCTCCTTTGTCTACGGCATCAGCCGGTTGCCTAACTTTGCCCATGGTGCTCTGTATGTGCTCACCGGATTCATTGCATGGAGTTTTATCAACAGGGCAGGTCTTCCCTACTGGCCGAGTGTTCTCCTTGCCGTTGCTATCGTTTCCTTTGTGGGGGCGCTCATATATCAGTTCGTGATGATCCGTGTCAGGGGTATGCCCATATCTGAGATTATCGTATCCTTCGCTATAGCCCTAGGCATTCTGGAGGGCCTTCGGCTCCAAGGGATCGGCGGGTTCGAGGGGTTCATCGGCCCTGGCTATGTTTTGCCCCCCATGGCTGATGGTGTGCTGGCGACAGACTGGGTTATTGTGGATACCCAGCGCCTTCTCATCATTGCCGTAGGTCTCCTGATTCTGGTGTTGATATGGGCATTTACTCACTACCATAGGATGGGATTAGCGCTTCGCGCGATGGCCCAGAACGAGCGAGCTGCTTTAATGCTCGGGATCAATTCAGATCGTATGGCCAACGTCGCCATGGGCATCGGTTCAGCCCTTGCAGCCGTGGCTGCAATAGCCATCATGCCCCTGGGAAATATCAACTGCGAGTCGGGATACACCGTGCTCACGAACGCCATTGCGGTCTGTGTCATCGGCGGGCTGGGCAGCTGGGGCGGTACCGTGCTTGCCGCTCTCATCCTGGGCTTTGCCACGACGATCATGTCGGCTCTTGGCGGCACCATGTGGAACAATGTGCTCATCTTTGGACTCATCATCTTGATCCTCATCATCAGGCCTTCGGGCCTTTTTGGTAAGCAGAAAGAACTTGAAGAGAGGGTATAGAGGATGGAGGGAAAGGAAAGACGGAAGGAGAGGCTGGACCGTTCCATCAAGGCGCGCTCAGAGGGTTTGTACGCTATCTCCTCCTGGCGCGAAGTGACCTACTTGCTTGCACCAAGAGCCGGATTGATCATTGGACTCCTCATCGCTCCCCTTGTTATGCCAAGCCTCTACTGGCAGCGGGTGCTGGGACTGGCGGCGGTTTATGCTCTCCTGGCGATTTCCTTTGACTTCCTCACCGAGCGGGTGGGGCTGGTGTGCATCGGTGGGGCATTCATGACCGGAGTGGGCGGGTACATTGCGGGAACTCTGAATTTCTACTTAGGTCTTCCCCCAGCCCTCACCATCCCTATAGGCACCTTGGGAGGTGCTCTCCTTTGTACCCTCTTCTGGCTGCCTTGTCTTCCTCTCAGAGGCATCTATTTTGCTGTAGTGACATTCATGTTTCCTTTTCTAGGCACGAGCATCATTCTGGCAGGAAACCTTTTCAGAGGGACGGAGGGTTTGAGTCCCGTGGCTGGTTTCTCCAACTCCTTGACTGGAGTCTACCTGATCTTGGTTATGGTCCTGACAGCTATCTTCGGTCTCAGGAGGCTCTGCGGTGAAGATATTGGCCTTGTTTTCGCGGGCGTCAAAGACAATGATCAGGCTGTGATGGCTTCAGCGGTCAACGTAACGAGAGTCAAGGTCTACGCCCTCTTTATTGCGACCATGATCGGGTGTTTTGCCGGCACCTTTGTCGCCCATTTTTCAGGATTTGCAGGGTTATCGCTCTTTGCCGTGGATTTCACGATCATGCCCATTGCTGCCTGCATCATGGGAGGGCCAGGGACCCTTGCAGGTCCTGTCCTGGGGGCTTTCATCCTGGCTCCCCTCTCAGAGCTGTTGCGGGGGCTCGGCCAGCTGCGGGTAGTCCTTTACTGTGCTGTTCTTGTGGGATTTATCCTGTATAAGCCTGAGGGGCTTCTCAACTGGGCAAGCAGGAAATACCATCAGTTCGAACACTGGGTAAGGGTCTAGGAAACATGGGAGAAAAAAATGCAGCGCTGATTCGCGTAAGGAACTTGAGGAAGTCCTTCGGCGGTGTTGTCGCTGTTGAAGGTTTGAGCTTTGATCTGCTCCAGGGAGAGGTATTGGGGCTCATAGGGCCCAATGGTGCGGGGAAGACCACGATCGTGAATATGATCACTGGTTTTACAAAGCCGGATGCAGGAGAAGTCCTATTCAAGGAAACAAGACTCACCGGCCTGCCTCCGTACAAAATTGCCGAACTGGGGGTAACCAGGACCTTCCAGATCGTCCGGCCATACCCAAGCCTCAGAGCCTACAAGAACCTCATCGTTCCTCTCTGGTCACCCCGGGCCCGACAGTTTGCCAGCACAAGAGGCGGCGACAGGGATGCCGTTGCCATAGACCTTCTTGAGGAAGTGGGGTTTGAAAGAGATGCATATGTCCCGTATAAACTCGCTTCAGCCCTTCCTCTGGGTTACCTCAAACGCCTCGAGCTGGCAAGGTGCCTTGCCCTGAGACCGGAGGTGATCATCTGTGACGAAGTTTTCTCAGGGCTGAGTATGAGCGAAATAGCGAGCATGCTTCCTCTCATCGAAAGACTCCGAATGAAAGGAGTGACCCTGTTGATGATCGAACACAGGCTGAGGGAACTCTTCAGTGTTGCGGACAGGGTTGTGGTGGTTGAGTTTGGCGTGAAAATAGGCGAAGGCGTCCCGGATGAGGTGATGCAGGATGAAAAGGTGAGGCGGGCATACCTTGGAGAGGAGACAGGGCTGTGAGTCCCATGCTTCAGGTGAAGAATCTCGTTTTGTTCTATGAAAACGCGGTGGCAGTCAACAACGTCAACATGGAGGTTCATGAGGGTCAAATTGTCGGCGTCTTCGGGTCCAACAGTGCAGGGAAGTCGTCGCTCATGTACTGCATCTCGGGCATCATACTGGATGTCAAGAAAAAGGAGGAGATGAAGGGGGGAGAAAGGATTACGTTCACCGGAGAGATCATCTTCCGGGGAGAAGACGTCCTGTGGGTTGAACCGAGTCAAAGGGCGAAGAAGGGCATCGTACTCTGCCCGGAGAGACGGCTCATTTTTCCCGAGAGCAGCACCCTTGAGAATTTGAAAATGGGTGGATACCTGGCAACCAGAGACCAGGCAAAAAAGACCCTGGAATACGTCTTCAATCTCTTTCCTGAACTAAAGCGGCTCAAGAGGAGGCTGGGAGGTTTCCTGAGCGGCGGTGAGCAGCAGATGCTTGCCATCGGAAGATCTCTCATGGCCCAGCCCAAGCTTCTACTCCTGGACGAACCGCTCCTCGGCCTTGCCCCTATCATAGAAGTGAGGCTTGCAAAAGCAGTGCGAGATATCAACAGGGAAACAGGGATCACTGTGGTCGTTTCCGAGCAATATGCCCGCCCCGTTCTCCCGATCATCGAACATGGCTATGTCCTCGAGAATGGAGGGCTGGTCGCTGAAGGGAGTGGCAAAGAGCTTCTGGACAATCCGGATGTAAAAGAGGCTTATTTTGGTCTCTGATTCCTTGGTTTGAGGCGGTGAGCCGTCAGCGGTCTGCAGAGGGTTTGTCGCTTTTCTTTTCTGCCTTCCTCCGTTCTTCATCCCTGATTTCCCGGCGGAGCAGCTTCCCCACCTTGGATTTGGGCAGCATATCCCGGAACTCAATATATTTGGGAACCTTGTAGGGTGCGAGTCTGTCCCTACACCATCGAAGCAGCTCAGAAGAGCTGGCTCCTTTTGCATCATCTTTGAGGACAACGATCGCCTTAATCCTTTCTCCTGTCCTCGCATCAGGAACTCCGACGACACATGCTCCTATCACCGCCTCATGGCCCTGGAGGACTGCTTCTATCTCGGAAGCGGAAACCCTGTAACCCTTGTACTTGATGATATCTACCCCCCTGTCCACGAAGTGGAGCTGGCCGTCCTCGCCGAGGCGTGCGAAATCGTTCATCCTGTAGAAAACTCTTCCGTTCACAGGCACAAACGAACGGGCCGTCTCTTCAGGCTTGTTCCAATAGTGCTTGAAAGTATATTCGCAGCGGACGAGCACCTCGCCCACCTCATTGACCTGCACAGGCTGAAGGGTTTCGGGGTCTACCACTTTCACCTCCCTGGAGGGCAAGGGGATCCCTACCGAGTCTGGCGAAGGCTCCCGGTCAAAGGGAGTGGTGCTTGTAAAACCCACTTCCGTGGCGCCGTAACACTGAAAAATGGGTTTGCCGAACTTCTCCTTCCACCTGGCGTTTACCTCTGGAGGAAGCTTGTCAGCCCCGCAAAGACAGTACCTGAGAGTAGGGCAATGGTAAAGGTCCACCCGGTCATGCTCAAGAATCATCCGATAGAGGGTAGGCACGCCGAGCATCAATGTCACTTCATACCGTTGGATGGCGTCCAGGATCGCGTCCACGTCAGGAATCGGCATGAGCACAACAGGGTTCCCCATGGTCAAACCCCAGGCCATGGTCATCCCCTGGGCCATCTCGTGGAAAAGAGGGTTGATCATGATGAGCACATCCTTGCCCCCCTCTCCCACATACCCTTGGCTGATCTGGCGGACTTCGCTTACAAAGCTCACCACTGCAGTGTGGTTGGTGGGGACACCCTTTGGAAATCCTGTAGTACCACCTGTATAGAGGAGCCTGCTCAGATCCGCTCTCGGGTTGATCTCCACCTTTGGTGGCGTGGGAGGGTATTTTTCAATAAGATCTTTGAAGAAGTAGACGCCCTCTCCTTTTTCAACGACGCCGTGAGGAATCTTGTCAAATAAGGCTCCTACAGCCCGCTTCCACCAAGGGAGGAGGTCTGCGAAGTTCGTTACAATCATGCTCTTCAGGCGGGTCTTCGAAAAAACCTCCTTGACATAGCCGGAGTTCGTATCCTGGCAAAGGATGTACTTTGCTTGGGAATCATTGAGAAGGTATTCAATCTCGTAGGGCGTATAGATCGGAGATACGGGAACAGGCGTTGCTCCAGCTTTCATGATCCCTAGAAATCCCGCGATGAACTGAGGGCAGTTAGGGATATAGAGCATGACCCTGTCGCCATGCTCGACCCCAAGGTTGTAGAGAGCATTCGAGAACCTGTCGATTAGTTCCTTCAGCCCTGCATAAGACCAGGTCTTTCCAAGGTAGATGAGAGCCGGCCGGTCGGGGTAGGTCTCGACCATTCGCTCGAAGGCGGCAAACACAGTTTCGTCGTAAATGGTCTTTTGGTATTCACCAACCTGTCCGTAGATGAGTTCTTTGGGTTCCGCCATGTCTCCGCACCGCCGATTGCCCCGCCACCTCTCCTTGGTATCGGGTCCCAGAAATACCTTTACATGATCCTCTGCGCGACCCTGTCATCGTCATTTTTTCATCCAAGGAGGCAACTTGAATTGACCAGTGGCAATGGCCTGAGGCCAGACGGTTACCCTTTTTCCGTCTTGCCACTGCAAGGCTTGACCCACTAGTGTTTCTTTAGGGTCAGGACCGTAGATGGCCTGGTGGTTAGATTTATCAAACCTGAACCTTCCTCCCACCGTGGTCATATCCGTTTCTTCTATGGCCTTGACCAGGATGTCCGTGTCCAGGGTTCCAGCCCTTTCAATCGCGTTCTTCAGTAGGTAGAGGACCGAATAGCCTGGAACATTCCCGGTTCCCCGAGGCTCAACACCCCATCTTTTTTTGTATGCCTCAAAAAAGGGTTTTGTAAGAGGCGTGATCCGCTGATTGGGAAGAGTACCCCCTTCCCCGCCCCACTCAACCAGATAGGCCACTTTCCCTTTGGTCTGCTTCCACATATCAGGATCCTCGGTCGGGCCTACAAAGCCAATCGCTGCTGCGGGTATCTTGTAATCGTGCCATTGCCGTACCAAGGCAAGGGACTCGGGCGTATGATCCCAGATAAAAAGCACCTGAGCACCTGTCTTTTTCACATCCCTAAGCATCATGGAGAAATCCGTTGTGGCAAGAGGGTGTACTTCCTTTCCCACGACGTTCCATCCCTGGGCAACTGCGCCCTTTTCCACAGCTTCTGCAGCCGCCTTGGCGTGAGCGGCCTCAGCCACAGTGATATACATCTTGCTGAAATGATGCTTCTCTTTGATCTGTTTCAGCAGCCTCACTAGGTCATTGACCCAGTAAAGCACATTTCCGCTCGGCTTGAACGCATATTTGTATAATTCGATGTTGCTTCCGCACTTCTTATGCCAGCCCGGGGTCCAGCATCCTGCGCTGATCAAACCTATGACCTTGTATTTGGGATAGACGTCGAGGGCTGCAAGGCAAACTTCTGACATGACAGGGCCGCCAGCGAGGATTTTCACTTTCTTGTCGAGGATCAATTTCTCTATGGCCAGAAGGACTTCGCTCGTCGGAACGCCCGGCTCTTCATCGCGGGTATCCACGATCTCCAGCTGGATGGGCCGTCCTGTGCCCTCCAGTTTGATGCCGCCAGCCGCGTTGATCTCCTCCATGGCCAGAATCATAGACCTTTCACAGTTCTGACCGTACGTTGAGGCTCGCGGTATGGGTGCGCCAATAACGATCGGCTCTACCGCTCCGACCTTCACCGCATCTCCGACCAAAAGAAAAAGACCGATGGACAGAATCGCACAAATGAGGAGTCCTTTCTTCATAGTACGAAACCTCCTTTCTTTAAGGTTGTTGGGGTTTAGAGATACTTATAAAAAAGAAGAAGTGATCTGAGAGAAAAATAATTAACAGTTGTTCGGCGTTGCGCAGAATATATGTGGATTGCCTCTATGTGTCAATCATAAACGGGCTGTTTCGGATTCATGCCTTGGCAAAGTGATTCTTGAATTCCTCAATGGTCGTTCCCACGCCATCCCTGGACACATCCAGATGAGTCACAAGGCGCACCTTTTCACGGCCGCTGATCAAAATGCCTCGTCCTTTCAGGTAGGTCTGAAGGGCTTTGAACCGGGACGGGTCCATGCTGAAGAAGATCATGTTGGTCTGGACCTTGGAGGGATCTATGCCAAGTTCCTCAATCTGTGCAAGTCCCTCTGCCAAGAGTTTGGCATTTTCATGGTCTTGAGCCAGCCTCTTCACGTGGTGGGTAAGAGCGTAAATGCCTGCGGCAGCCAGTATCCCGGCCTGCCGCATGCCTCCCCCGAGGACTTTCCGCCATCTTCTCGCTTTCTCAATGACAGCTTTGGAACCGCACAGAACAGACCCTACGGGCGCACCAAGGCCCTTGGAGAGACAGATTGAAACCGTATCGAAGTGCATCGTGATTTCCCTGACGGGAACCCCGAGCTTCACTGCTGCATTGAAAGCGCGCGCTCCATCAAGATGGATAGCAAGCCCGCGCCCTCGGGCAAGGGCTTCGGCTCTCTCAAGATAATCGAGAGGGATGACTTTCCCCTCCTGGGTGTTTTCCAGGCAGAGAAGGCGTGTTCTTGCAAAGTGAAAATCATTGGGTTTGATGGATGCGACGACTTCCTCTAGATCCAGGGTGCCGTCTTCTTGAAACTCTAGAGGTTGAGGCTGGATGCTTCCGAGGACTGCTGCACCTCCTCCTTCGAACCGGTAAGTATGGGCATGCTGCCCGACGATGTATTCGTCGCCCCTTTCGCAGTGGCTCATGACGCCGAGAAGGTTGCTCTGGGTTCCACTACTTGCAAAAAGCGCTGCCTCCATGCCGGTCATTTCAGCAATCATGGATTGGAGCCGGTTGACCGTGGGATCCTCACCATAGACATCGTCACCAACCTCCGCTTCAGCCATAGCTGCTCGCATGGCCGCGGTTGGCTTTGTTACAGTGTCACTTCGCAGATCAATGATTTTCATAGAAACCACCTTTGCCTTCACGCTGTCAAATGTCAAGGTCCTGTTGCCCAAATGCTGTTGCGCTTTCTAGGTGGTCTGATGGTGCCTCCTCTTCAATACCGAGGCTCCGGGCTGGCCCGCCTGAGGCGGGTTGGTCTTTTCTATGACTTACCCACGGAGGAGTCCTGCCCCCTGCGCATTCCACCCTTACAGGATGGCTGCGGTTTCCCCCATGGGTAAGCCATGAAAAGACGGCGCCCTCTCACCAGGAATTTCAGAGAGGGCACCATCAGCCACTGGCAGCGGGTCTCGAATTGTTTTGGGCAACAGGCTGCCAATCAAAACCAGAACCCTTCTTTTTCACTTTCTCGAAAGGATGATGCGGGCGTCCGCAACAACGCAACCCTGTCCATCGGGATAAAGGATGAGCGGGTTAATGTCAAGCTCGGCAATTTCGGGGTGGTTGGAGACCATTTCCGAAAGTCGCAAAATACAAAGCTTTGCTGCCTTGATGTCGGCAGGCGGCCTGCCCCGTATCCCTTGCAAGACCCGGTAAGCCTTGATGGACTGGATCATGTTTTCCGCGCTTGTTTCCCACATGGGAGCGAGACGGAAGGTGACGTCCTTCATCGCCTCCACAAAAATACCGCCCAATCCAAACATACAGATGGGCCCGAACCTGGGATCTCTGGTGGAACCGAGAATGACTTCCACCCCATCCCGGGCCATCTCCTGGATGAGAATCCCCCTGATCAAGGCCGAGGGTTTGTATGATTTGGCGCTTTGAATGATCTCGTGGAAAACATTCTCTGCTTCTCCAGCAGATCTGATCCTGAGGCGGACGCCTCCCGCATCTGACTTGTGAAGAATGTCGGGTGAGTCGAGCTTCATGGCCACGGGCAAACCCACCTCTTCAACAGCGCCAGCTATCCCGGAGGGGTCCTTCACAAGACGGCTCTTGAGAAGAGGAAAACTGTAGCACATGAGAAGCTCGTGAGCTTCTTTTTCTGTCATGAAGTATTCTTTTCGTCCTGAGAGCTTCGCTGCGATGACGGCTGAGGCCTTTTCCTGGTCTTCGAGAAGACGAAAGACTTCTCGTCTTTTCCCCTTTTGTACCAGGTTGTCTGCATACCGGATCATGGCTGCTATGGTTCTGGATGCTTCTTCAGGGAAGACATAGTTCGGTATCCCGTGTTGTTCCAGGTACTCCACCCCTTGCGAAACATCTACGAGACCCATGAAAGAGCAGAGGATGGGCTTTTTAACGTCCCCGGCAATGCGGGGCACAATCTGAGCAGTCTCCAGAATTTCCGTTGTCGCCGCAGGAGCGAGAATCACGATCGCACCATCCACGCCTTCATCCTCCACTGTGCACCGGATGGCGGCTTCGTAGCGCTCGCGACCGGCGTCCCCAATCACGTCCACCGGGTTTTGAACGCTCGCGGTAGGGGGCAGAACTTGTCTCAGTTTTCTCTTGGTCTCATCAGAGAGAGCAGCCAGGCTTATACCCGGCCTGATGAGGGCATCCGTAGCCATGATGCCCGGCCCGCCGGAATTGGTGATGATGGCGATCCGGTTTCCCCGGGGCAGAGGCTGGGTTGAGAAAGCGAGGGCGTAATTGAAGAGCTCGCTCACCCCCTCCACTCGCTGAATGCCTCCCTGCATGAAGATGGCATCATAAGCCGTATCTGATCCAGCCATTGAACCCGTATGAGATGCTGCAGCTCTGGCTCCCTCAGGAGAACGGCCCGCTTTCAGAGCGAGAATGGGCTTTCCTGCCGTAAGGGTGATCTCCCTGGCGATCTCGATGAAAGCATGGCCGTTGGTGATATCCTCCAGGTACATGATGATGACCTTGGTGTCCGGATCATCCCTGAGATAGTGAAGGAAGTCTATTTCGTTGATGTCAGCTTTGTTGCCGATGCTTACGAACCTGGAGAATCCCATATGGCGGCCTGCGGCATAATCGAGAATCGCAACG
>JAHECH010000748.1 GCA_024641835.1 Deltaproteobacteria bacterium | reverse complement strand
AGCGGGCTTTTCGCAAGACCCTTTCCGTGACGGATCCGAGCATCAGGCGGTCAATACCTCGCAAGCCGTGAGTTCCCATCACGATCAGATTCACCGCCTTCGCCTCGGCAAAAGACAGGATCCGGTCCGTTGCTGCACCATCTTGCACGAAACATTGCGGTTGCACCTTTGTGCGCGTCTGGCGTTTTGCGAATTCCCTCAGCTTTCGCAAGGCGTCAGTCCGGAGCTTTCGGACGGTTTTTTCATACGCCGCGTCAATATAAAAGGCGGGATACGAATACAAGACATGTTGCACCAGCAACTCCGCCTTGTAATGCCAGGCAAGCGACTGGGCGTAGTCATAGGCTTTGACCGAAAACTCTGAGAAGTCGATTGGGCAGAGAATGGACTTGATCCGGAGCATACATTTCACCTCAGGTCGGAGATCGGCCCACTGACAAAAAGGCCGGCAAAGACTCCACAGAAAAGATTCGTGCTGGACGGTCGGACTTCGGCACGGATGTAAACTGCCTCTCCTAAAGGTCGCTTTCCGCAAGATCCCCAGCCCCCTTCCTGAGAGGGGTGAGGCCGTGGCCTGAAAGGAGCCCCTCCGCCGGGCCCACCGTGGCTCGGTGGGTCTGCTTAAACCAGGCGAATCAGAAGGCGGGCCTATTTCTCAAGGGGTCAGAAGACCAATCCCGACTGCAGATCCTTTTCCCGGATCGGAGCAGGCGAAACTCGAATGACACTAAGGTTTCCCTCGCGTTCGAGGTCTGCGACGAAATCATCGAACTCCCCGGGCTTGAAGATATTCTTTGTCGGGCTGCGAGTGGGCCGCCCCATAACCATCACTTCCGCACCCGTTTCCATGGCCAGCTGGCGTAGCTGCTTGCGGACATTGCCTTCCCGCAAAATGTAATCCACCTGGGTCACACCTCGTGCCCGGGCGCGGTCGCATAGGATAAGCATGACGAACTTGCCCATTTCTTCCAGCTCATGGTAGACAACTCTCAACGTGCCGACCGTTGCATAGCCAAGGAATTCCGCGTCCATAACGTGGAAAAAGGTCAGCCTGCCGCTGGACTCCAACGCCAGAGAGATGGCTCGAATCACGGTCTCCCGGCTCTCTGGTCCGCCGTGCACAGCACAGATAATCTGCTTGACCGTTTGCGTTGTCACCGAAGCTCCCTTCCCCCCTACCGCATCACATAAAAACGCAACAACAGCCAGATGGTGGCGAGACCAACGGTCACCATCAGGGCGGGAAATCCCTTCTTCAGGAAATACATGTAAGTAATCGGATACCCCGCACGTTCAGCAATTCCAGCCGTAACCATGTTGGCCGAGGCGCCGATCAGGGAGCCGTTTCCTCCCATGGCGGATCCGACCGCCAGGCAATAGAACAAAACCTTAGTATCCGCGCCCGGTATTGTAGCTGTCATGTACCCGATGACCGGCAACATGGCTGCGGTGAACGGGATGTTGGCGATGACGGTGGAAAGCAGCGCGCCCAGCCAGATGACGGCCAGCATGGCCAACACAAGGTTGCCCCGGACGAGCCAGCCAATGCCGTCTGCAACATAGCCGATCAGGCCCACCTCCTGGATCGCACCCACGACAATGAAAATCGCAATAAAAAAGACCAGGGTTGTCCAATCGACCGCCTCGATCATCTTTTCGATGTCCGGTTTGATCCAGGCCAGGAGGGCTGTCGCCCCGACCAAGGCGGTGACGGAGGGCAACAGGTGAACCCTCTCCCCGAGGAGAAAGAGGGCCAGCATCGCTGCCCCCACCCACGCGGCCTTCCGGAGTTCTTCCGGCTGCCTTATACGTGCTCGCGCCGCCAGCTTTTCAAGCAGCTGTGGCGAGGAACCCTGCACAGACCTTAGCTCCTGCCGATAAATGAATTCGCTGTAAAGGATTAGTCCGCCCAGCGCCAACAGGACCCCGGGGGTCAGGTTTATGACGAAGCCGCTAAACGAGATCCGAGCATACGAGCCGATCAGGATGTTTGTGGGAGTTCCGATAAGGGTGCTTATGCCGAACACATTCGAAGCCATGACTTGCGGCATGATGAGTGCCAGGGGATTGATCCCCAATGCCAGAGCGATCTGTACGCTGATCGGCGTCATCAGCAGCATGGTCGTTACGTTGTCCAGCAGCGCCGAAGTTATCGCCGTAACAATCATCAGAATGGCTAACAACAGCCAGCGGCGGCCGCCAGAAATTCGGTAGGATGTGAAAGCCAGCCACTGAAAAATGCCGGTTTCTTCCACCACGGCAATTACGATCATCATTCCCATGATCAAGAAAATGACGTTCCAATCGACATAGAGCAATGCGCTACGGAAGTCGAAGATGAGAAGATCCTCGCGCAAAGGCCTGCCCAAATAACTTACGACGAAAACGCTCGCCATGCCCACCAAAGCAGCTAAGGTATTTTGTTGTGCTCCGGTCGCCATGAGGATTAACACAGCAACGAAGATCAAGGTGGCAACCCAAAAGGCTGGGCCCAATTTCCGCAACAGAATTGTGGGGTGTAAGGTGACTGGCTGCCCTGTCTTGAGTCTCTGGAGGTCGGACGCGCTCAGATCGATTGTCGCCTTATCGAAGTGATCATGTTGGATTTCAACCGCGAGCTTCTCAGGAATATTCCTGGGCAAGGCTAGTATATATCGGCCGTCATCCCCGGTAATGGTCTCGGCGATGAGTGTATCTCCACTCTTCGTGAGGACGGCAACCTCGGCCCCAACGAGCGCCTGACCTTGCCGGTTTTG
>JAHECH010000747.1 GCA_024641835.1 Deltaproteobacteria bacterium | reverse complement strand
CACCTGCGGTGTGTTTCTGACCTGCCTTCCACCTTTCTGGCTTTACACCCGGGTGAGCAGGCATTATCGGAAAGGCTTTGGGGAGCGGCTAGGGTTTTTCCCGGGGACCTTAACCAAGAAGCGGGTGGGCTCCCCCCGGATCTGGATTCACGCCGCATCTCTGGGCGAGGTCAAGGTAGCGAGGGCAGTCGCGAATCATTTGCATAAGCAGGAGCCGAGCATTGAGATCGTTTTATCCACCAACACCGATCACGGTCACGCCCTCGCTGAAGAGACATTCAGGGAATCTCCTTTGGTCTATGCGCCGCTCGATTTTTTCGTGACAGTGCGAAGGGCCTTGTCCACAGTTCAGCCAGACATCCTGGTCTTCCTGGAAACGGAAATATGGCCCGCATGGTTCACTGAAGCGCACCGGAATGGGATCAAAATAGCCATGGTGAATGGTCGCATATCTGTGCGGTCGGTTCAAAGCTATCGCAGGTTGAGGAGGTTTTTCAGGGAAGTGCTGGGGATGGTGGATGCCTTCAGCATGATCACGGAAGAGGATGCTTCCCGCATCATCGAGATAGGCGCTGATCCAGAGAAGATAGAGGTCAATGGCAATGCCAAGTACGACCTGCTGATGAAAGAGGCGGACCCCGAGTTGGGCGGCAAAGCGAGCAGGATGTTGAACCTTCAACCTTCCCAACGAGTCTTCATCGCAGGAAGCACCCGTGAAGGGGAAGAAGAAATAATCCTGGACGTGTATGGTAAGATCGTGAAGCATTTTCCTGATATGATCCTCATCATCGCACCCAGACACATTGACCGCACTCCCGCCATCGAATCCCTCATCAAAAGCCGAGGGTTTCAGTATCAGCTCCGCACTGAATTGAAAGAGGGAGATTCAGTGCGGAGGGCACCCGTGGTCATCATGAATACCTTTGGAGAGCTTTTTGGGCTCTACAGCGCAGGAAGCATCAATTTTTGCGGTGCCAGCCTTGTCCCCTTGGGAGGCCAGAATCCTCTGGAAGCAGCGGTCTGGGGCAAGGTGGTCTTCTACGGCCTCCACATGGAGGATTTTCTCGATGCCAAGGCTCTTCTGGAAAAGGCAGGGGCTGGCATCGAGGTGAAGAATGGGAAGGACTTCGCTGAAAAAGCCATTTGGTTACTGAACCATCCAGAGTCATCAGGACATCTCGGAAGGAAAGCGAGAGAGGCTCTTCTGAGGAACCAGGGAGCTGCGGAAAAACACGCGGGCGTGATCACCCGTCTCCTGCATCAAGCGAATACTAAAGTGAGGGGCTCAGAGGATTTTCGCCCTTGAAGTATCCTTTAGGAACCACCACAATCCCCCTGGGTGAGACGGTAAAGTACTTGCGATCTTCATTCGGGTTGCCCCCGATCTCCGTGTAGGGGGGGATGAGATTGTGCTTATCTATGATGGCCTTTTTGATTTTGCAGTTTCTTCCTACCACTACATCGTCTAGGAGCACAGACTCATCCACCGTTGCCCAGCTGCGCACCACCACGTTGCAGGCGAGGACGGAATTGCGCACAATGCCGCTGATGATGCAGCCGGGCGCGACGAGGGAATCTAAAGCCTTGCCCACGCGAAACCCTTCAGGCCGCTCGTTGCTGAAGATGAATTTGGCTGGGGGAGCCAGGACCAGATTGGTGTGAATCGGCCATTTGACACCGTAGAGGTTGAAGAAAGGGTCCACACCGGTGAGGTCCATGTTGGCATTCCAGTAAGCATCGATGGTCCCCACATCTCGCCAGTAAGAGGAATCTCGAGTGCGTGGCTCTAAGCGCGTCTCGCGCTCTCCACTCTCCAGAGTGACGAAAACGATGTCTTCAATGCGGTTGTTCTTGGCATAGGGGTAGGCATAAACGCGGTGAGAATCGAGCAACTTCGGTACAATGTCACGGCCGAAGTCATCCTCTTCTCCGGACTGAAGAATCTTCATGAGGATTTCCGTTCCGAAGGCATAGATTCCCATAGAGGCAAGCACCCGGTTAGGATCCCCGGGAATGGTTTTCACCTTCTCTTTGGGCTTTTCCCGGAACGCAACAATCCTAAAATCCTCATCCACTTCAGCTACTCCGAACTGATGGGCGAGATCTTTGTCCACCTCCAAAAGGGAAATGGTCAGATCCGCTTTCTTCTCCTGGTGGTAGCGGAGGAAAAGGCTATAGTCCATTTTGTATATGTGATCCCCGGAAAGAACGAGAATGATCTGCGGGTTGTTGCGTTCGATGAGATACAGGTTCTGGCGTATGCAATCTGCTGTGCCCCGATACCAGTCGAGACCGACGCGCTGCTGGGGGGGAACGACTTTTAGAAAATGGCCTATCTTCTGGCTGAAAATATTCCAGCCCCCTTCCAGATGGTCGTTGAGAGACTGGGATTTGTACTGGGGAAGCACGATGATCTTGTAGATCTGCGAATTAACACAGTTGCTAAGGGTGAAATCAATGAGGCGATATATGCCGCCAAAGGGAACGGCGGGCTTGCTGCGGTCCTCGGTTAGGGGCATCAATCTTTCGCCCCGACCTCCAGCCATGACAAAGGCGAGGGTATCTTTCATAGCGGGTATCCTATCTTGCTCTCCCTGCGCTGAGGCAAATAAAGTCCTTCGAAAAAGAAAGATTTCTTTACCATTTTCAACAGAGAGAGCCGAAAGCAGGGGGATTTACGTGAAAAAGCCAGGATGCCCCGCTCTTCCGATCGGGGATGAATGGCCATGGGAATTTTAAACAATATGGCCCGCAAGC
>JAHECH010000746.1 GCA_024641835.1 Deltaproteobacteria bacterium | reverse complement strand
CCTTGAGGATCTGCAAGACCAGGGGCACGTCTGAGCCGTAAGCGACCCCGACGGGTATGGTAAGCCTGGAGAGTCGACTGCTGAGAGTCCAGTTCGTGACCTTAGTGCTGACAAGATCGCTGTTTGGAACGACTACCTCTGCTTGATCAAAGGTCTCCACAATGGTCGCCCGAAGCCCGATTTTCTTGATATACGCCCATTGTGAATCGAGCTGAATCAAGTCACCCACCTTGATAGGCCTCTCAAAGAGGAGGATGAGACCGCATACAAAGTTGTTCACGATGGTCTGGAGGCCGAACCCGATGCCCACTCCCAGCGCGCCGGCCAGGATCGTGATTTTCTGGAGATCTACGCCGAGGGCTGCCAAGGCCAGGAGGAATCCGATCAACACAAAACCATAGTGGATCAGCCTCCCCATAGAGAACTTGACCCCGGCCTGCAGTTCTCGCTTTGTGAAAAGGCCCTCCATCAGAACGGCCTGCACAATCCATGAGGCAAGGAATGACCCGTAGAGAAGAGCTGCGGCTGTGAGGGCCAACCCTAAAGAAATCCGCCATGCCCCGATAGTGACACCGAGAGACAACAAGCCTTGAAGAGCCATGACATGGCTTTCATAAAATCCCCAAATGACCAGATTGGCAGCCAAGAGGAGCGTCCCGAGGATAAAACCGATGATGACGGTCAGCCTGTGAAGGATCACATCTTTCCTTCTCTGCAGAAACACGATGGCCTGAACGCGAGTGGTGTGGAAGGCCCATTCGAGACCCCCCTGTGCAAGGGCCATGAACATCCAGGCTACCAATACACTGAAGGTTGTTTTGAGGGAAGCCTCGAGCAGATGGGCAGCGAGGGCGCTGTAGCCCCCGATTTCAGCGATGAACACTGCTGCGAAGATGACGAGACCCGCCCGTAAAGTCCAGGTAAACACGAATGACTCTCTTTTCCGTCCCCTCTTAAGGAGACGCCGGCCACAGAGAAAAATTCCCGCGAGAGAGACAATGAAGCTATACAAACGCAAAATCGGAAGAGGGATTTCGAAAACCTGCGAAGCCTCGGTTATGACGAGGAGGACAGCAAGAAAATAAGTAATCCTCGTTCTCCACAGCCCGGTCATGAGCCCACCCACGAGCCGGGCTGTGGCCATGCTGATGACGGCCAGGTAGATGAGACTCACCAGGGTTGGTAGAGGGCCTTCATGGAGCCACCAAAGGGTCAGAGCAGCCAGGAGGCCGGCAGCATAGGGTCGCCTGGAAAGGAAGCTCCAGCGCGCAGATTCTTCGAAGAATGCTTTACGCCGGCGAATGCCGATGGCAACGATCAAAAAGATCAGTGCCTGCAGAAAGACGATCCATGCGTATTTCGAAAAGTATTCTCTTAAGGACTGCGTGAACTTGCTCAGGCCCTGCACTGTCTTAAATGAGCTGTCTTTCATCAGCTGCGAATAATAATCGGACGAAAACATGGAAGGATCCGGCTTCCGTAAGATGTCTCTGCGTGCCAGGAGGAGCAGGTCGTCGATCTCTGCCGCCAGTCTGTCTGATCTCGCTTTCAGATCCGCCACCTTTTGCTCAGCCCCAAGTACTGGTTTTAAGTTCCGGGCGATCAGACTTGTGGCGGCATCGATCGCCTGCTGGCCTTTTGCCCGGGCAGGTCTCAATATGCTCAAAGGCGCGTCTTTAGGAAGAGCGGAAAGGGACTCAGCCCACTTCTTCTTCTCGTCCTGCCACTCCTTGTCCCACGCTTCGAGCTGAAGGCCGGATTGTTGGATTGACGCGGATAGTTCCGCGACTGCTTTCGCTCCATGAAGCGCCGCTGCCTTAAGCTCCATGATCTGGTCATAGGGGTAGCGCTTGCTAGCCTTGAATTTCTCCAGACGACCGAATAAATCGTCCAGGTTCTTGCTCGCTTCGGCGTAACTGGTCTCAACCGCAGATTTATCGAAAAAGGTCGCAACAGCTCTTTCCAGGGCAGCGGAACGTTCGGCAAGCTCGTCAGCTAATAGCACAAGTTGAGTGAAACCCGTTTCTGAAGGCTTCTGGCCTTTGGAAACAGCGGGGGGGCTCTGTGATTTGGCTTCTTGGGCCGCGGCCTGACCAAAAGATGCGACGAAAAGCCCGACGAAGATAAGCCACGGTAGTAAGAACCTGTTTCTGAAGAAATTCATGATCAACCTCACAATCAAAACAAATTCGCACCGTTCAAGAGTGTTTGCACTCTTAAGTTTCCTTTAGTCTACAGATCATATAATGCCCATCCGTGGGATGAGGTGGTATGGGTGCCTTTTCTGGAGTGACTGCCGGGAGGGCGCTGGCTTTTCGCGACTTATCTATGGGGGAAGCCGCAGCCATCCCGAAGGGTGGAATGCGGAGGGGGCAAAACTCCCCCGTAGATAAGTTGCAGAAAAGACCAGCCCGGGAGGCTTGGAACGAAAGAAATGGCACCCATGCCCCCCCAGACCACTTCTCAACGTAACCATGCAAGCACTTTTGAACGTTTTCAACAAACCGAAATCTTAACACGCTATTCTATCTTTTCAATACCCCAAATCCACCGCCAAATTCCCGGAGTCTTCGCGGGGCGCCGGTTTCGAGCAATTCCTGATCATCAGGGATACCTGATGCCTTTGAAGATGAAATAAACGCCCACCAGGATCATGAGGATCGAGCCGATCTTATAGATCACCTCTCTTGAGTGGATCCATCGAAGGCCTGCCAGTTTTCCGATGAGTAATAGGGACGGAACCGTTCCGATGCCAAAAGCG
>JAHECH010000745.1 GCA_024641835.1 Deltaproteobacteria bacterium | reverse complement strand
AGCACACGGGTGTGCCCATTTACCAAGTCTACGGGTCCACGGAGGCCGGGCATGTGACTTACAGCCGTATCGGAAAGGAACCCAAACCGGGCACCATTGGTGAGCCCCTGAAAAGCCGCAGGTGTCTCCTTATGGATCCCGACACCCTTGAACCTGTGCCACAGGGCGAGACAGGAGAGCTCCTTGTCACATCACCGTATACAATCAAAGAATACTGGAAGAAACCGGAAGAGACGGCCCGTTCCTATGTGAAGATCAACGGCGACACCTATTATCGCATGGGCGATTTTGTCCGTCGGAATGCAGATGGCGATCTGATCTATGTGGAGCGCTCTGCGGACATCATCAAGCACAAGGGGTATCGTGTCTCTGCATCCGAGGTAGAGGCCATTCTCCAAGATCACCCCACCGTGATCGGTGCTTGCGTCGTAGGTGTTCCGGATGCAAAAGTGGGGGAAAGGATAAAAGCGATCGTTGTTTTAAAGGAGGACGCGAGAGGGGTCGGGGGCACGGAACTTCTCAAGTGGTGCCGAGAAAGGCTCGCTCCATACAAGGTCCCGAGCTACATCGAGTTCCGGGATATGCTGCCCAAGTCTAAAGTGGGAAAGCTTCTGAGGCGAGAAATCAGGGATGAAGAACGCCGGAAAATGACCAAGGGAAAGAGCGGCACATGAACCACAAGGTGCAAGGTGCAGGGTACAAGGCGTACGGCCAAGGGACGGTTGAAGGGATGAGTCTATTTCCGGTTGCGGACTCCTCAGAGACCACCTCCCCTGGGTCGGCCGAGAAAGACGTTTGGTTTCGGCCAAAGGCCTGCGTTAGGATTGTGGAGGATGAGGATGCGGGAAAGTATTCTGAACAACAAACGCGTTCTGGCAGTGGATGACGAACCTGATGTCCTGGAGACCCTCGGAGAACAACTGGAAGAATTCCCGGGTCTCGTCTTTGATAAGGCCACAGATTATGAGGCAGGCTACCATCTGCTCAGGTCCTGGACGTATGACCTCGTCATTCTGGACATCATGGGCGTCCGAGGCTTTGATCTCCTTAATGCCTCTGTGAGCCTTGGTTTTCCCACGGTCATGCTCACGGCTCACGCCCTCTCTCCTGAGGCCCTCAAGAAATCCATTCAAATGGGCGCAAGAGCCTATCTTCCAAAGGAAAAAATGTCTGAGATTGTTTCCTTTCTTGAAGATGTGTTGACCCTGGAGAACCGACCCGGCTGGCGCCGCGTCTTTGACAAGCTGGGTGGGTTCTTCAATGCCAAGTTTGGTCCTGAGTGGCAGAAAGATGGGAAAGAATTTTGGGATCAGGTTATCTCAGGAAAATACGAGCATAAGCCGGTGATACTGAAGAAGTAAATTCATGCCCGCTCCAATCGATCTCCTCCCGTAACCTGTTCTTCATGCTTACTTTTTCTTTTTCTTTTCCTCCTTCATCTTCTCTTTCAACTGCTTCTCGTAATTGGCGCGGACCTCCTTCAGTTCATCGGAAGTGCGGCAGATCTGTTCAGCCTGGATCGATTGGATGTTCTTCAGGATGTCGAAGCCGTAATTCGCACTGAATGTAGTTTCTCCCCAGATTACATCCTCGACGACAGCGTGATCTTCCTCGCGCATGATCTTCCAGCCCTCGGGAGTCTCCCAGGCGAGTGGCGCTTGTTCCACTGCCCTAATGATCATTTGGGAATCTGCCGAGCGGGCTCTCTCTACAGCCGTTTTCAAAAAATAAACACCCGCGTAGGTTTCCTCCGCCATGTAATCAGGATACTCTTTGAAGCGCTCCATATAGTCCTTAACGAATTTTCGATTCATATCGGAATCGGGCGTCAGGAAGAAATAGCGAGCTGAGACGTAGATGCCCTCCGGCATCTCCTTCCCGAGGGGTTTGAGCGTTTCCAAGGCGGCCCCGTCAGGGAAGGCGAACTTCACTTTGTCGAAGAGGCCGAGGGGCAGGCCCTGCTTGATAAAATTGACCGCATCCATGCCCCACAGAGGTGACCAGACCGCATCCGGCTTGTCCTCCAGGATCTTTTGTATGAAAGGCGTGAAATCCGGTTCTGTCAGCTTGGGCCAGATCTCACCGATGAACTCCGCATCGGGCTGCAACTCCTTCAGCTTGGTCTTGAACTGGGACCAAGAATCCCACCCGTAATTGTAGTTCGGTCCGATGCACATCCAGCGCTTATATCCTTTCGGAGCAACATAATAGGCACCGGCGCGGGAATGCATCATGGCATTGCTGAGGGTGGCGAACTGGTAGCGGCCGAACTGGGCACCCGTCAGGGAATCGGCGGCGGCCTGGGTCAATATGAGAATCCTCCTTTTCTCATTAGCCACCTTGGATACGGCCACTGCAACACCGCTGGATGTGGGGCCGATGATGAATTGGACGCCGTCCTGTCGGATGAACTTCTCGGCAATTTCCGATGCCCGCTGGGCTTGAAGTTTGGTGTCTTCATAGATTGCTTGCACTTTGCGCCCCAGAATCCCGCCCTCGGCGTTGATTTCGTCCACGGCGAGCTGAACCGCCTGCATGCCGTGCTTGCCATATCCCCCCATAGGCCCGGACATAACAAACATGACACCGATTTTGATTGGCCGCTGCTGTGCCGGGGCCTCCCCTGAAACAAGAAGCAGGCCTATGCACATCAAGACCAATGCTGCAATCCATCTGCTCTTTCGCATACACACCCTCCTTTCGCCCAGCTGTTTTCTTGCTCCTCGTTTTATATCAAAAGAGGAGGCCCTTTGCAACGCAGTATCACGTCT
>JAHECH010000095.1 GCA_024641835.1 Deltaproteobacteria bacterium | reverse complement strand
AGGATTTGCCGTGAAGAGCACCCCTGCCACTTCGGAATGGACCATCTTCTGCACGATGGGCGCAATCAGCCCCAGGTTGTGGTCGATGCTCTTGTGATGGCGTGCCATGGCAGCTCGTGTCGTCCAAAGGGATGCCCAGCATTTTCTGATGTGTTCGATAACCTCCTCCTCACCTTTCAGATAGTGGTAGGTGTCCATCATCCCTGGAAATGAGGAGATGGTGCTGTCCTTTACGGCAACCGACGAGCGAACGGCTACGAAACACTCTTGAGGCTGGTTTAGATCCGCTATGGCCTGTCTTATCTCGACCAGCAGGTCCTGGGGGATCTCCGCATTTGAGATAAGACCTCTAATCTGTGCGGTCTTCTCATCCATCCTTCCTAGGTCTTCATAATCAAGCTGAGCGACTGTGGCGTCGATTTGCGGCTGAATGTGGTTTCTTTCTATGTGATAAAAGAGTGAATCACTGGTGACACAAAACCCGGACGGGACATTGAAGCCGCTTCGGGTAAGTTCTCCTAGGTTGGCAGCCTTCCCGCCTGCCTCCTGGAAGTCCTTCTTAGTCATCTCTGTAAACTTTTTTGCGAACTTTCCCATCCCTCATCCTCAACTCACATTACTAGTTAGTAAATAGACGTGGATCATACCCCTTTTCGGCGTACCTTCTCAACCCGTACAATACCCAATCAGGATCCGCAATTTAGCCGGCAGGAGCTTGATTGAATATCTAGCAAGAGCAGTGCCACTTGCGAAAGTGCGCTATTATATTGAAATAACTTTATATATTGCTTTATTGAATCGCGTGATGGAAGAAGAGCTTTCGGGAATTTGAAAAGGTAATTCAAAAAACTGAAAACCGTGCCCTTGTCATGGAGCTGTGTTTTCGGATAAAAGGATTTACGGCTCTTTGGGACTCTCATATGATTCAGCCTCAACATGCTCAGTTGACGGCTTTCACCCGGTTTCCCGCCGGCATGACGAATGATTGCGTTCTTCCTGCTGTTCCGCTACAGGCAGGAATCGAGCAAACAGTGAAATCATTTTTGATGGCCAGTATGTTTCATTTGATGAAATGGTTGGACACTGTGTGAAAGAATACTAGTGATCTACGCTTTGTCAAGAAAAAATATCATCTCATCTGAAAAGACTGGCTCATGATACTTTGTTAAGGGATGGCTTTGCCGCTTCTTACTTGCCTCTCATCGCTTTAGCAGTTCATAGGGAATCCCGCCTCCTGAAAGAAGGGGCTCCGGTGTCCAAAAAACTGACTTATGAAGAATTGGAACAAAAAGTTAGGCTTCTTGAGGAAGAATCCTCAGGAATCCAAAGAAAACTTGAGAGACTATCCAGGGAGAAAAGAGAGTTTCTATCCATTTTTGCCTCCCTGGATGTTGGCATCTATGTCGCCGATCCTGAAACCTATGAACTCCTCTATGCAAATCCTACGATCCAGCGGGCCTACCCTGGCCAGAATATCATCGGCCAAAAATGCCACCGGGTACTGCAAGCACGTGATGAACCATGCGACTTTTGCACTCACCCTAGGATTTTTGGAGAAAACAGGGGGAGACCACACATGTGGGACTTTCAAAACCCACTAAATGGTCAATGGTTTCATTGTATCGATAAGGCTATTCAGTGGCCCGATGGCAGATGGGTGCGCTGGCAAATGGCGATAAATATTCATGAGCAGAAGAGGGCTGAGCAGGATCTGTTAGAATCTGAAAGAAAACTGGAACGCCTGCTAAAAATCGAGGACAAGATGACGTCTCTTGGGCGCATAGCGGCTGGCATGGCTCACGAGATTAGAAGCCCTCTCTCAGGGATTAATCTTCTTTTAGATAACCTGAGAAGCATGTGTTGTTCGATTGAGAATAAGGAAATCGGGTTAGATACTGTCCAAGAGATAAAAATGATCATCGAAAAGGCGTTGAGCGCTTCCAATAAAATTGAAAAAGTTGTGAAACGGGTCCTCGATTTTTCAAGGCCCAACGAGGTCAAAAGGGTGCTCACAGATATCAATCAACCGATCCAGGATGCCGTAAGGCTCAGCTCTGTTACCCTCAAAAAGGAAGGGATACATATTGAAACAGACACTTCCCTGGATTGCCCGCTATGCTATGTCGATCCGGACATGGTTGAGCAGGTGATGATGAGTCTCATAACAAATGCGATCGAGGCCATGGAAAATTGGCCGCGGGATAAAAAGATCGAGATAACTTCATCGAAAGAAGGAAGCAGTGTTATCATCAGACTATCCGATTCAGGTCCTGGAGTGCCGCTGCAACTCCGGGATAAGATTTTCGAGCCGTTTTTTACCACAAAACCCTATGGTTCCGGCATAGGCCTCTCTATCTGCCATCGTATAGTTACGGATCACCGGGGCTTTTTGGAGGTGTCTTCAAGCAAGTACGGGGGGGCTGAATTTACGGTTAGAATTCCCATTTCCCCCTCCCAGGAGAATTGAAGATGCGGTATTCCATCTACGTTGTCGATGATGACGAAACGGTAACATACGGGATATCCTTATCTCTTCAGGATGATTATCGCGTGACCACGTTTCCAAACGCTGAAAGCGCCCTGGAGGGATTCAAAATCGAGAGCCCTGACCTTATCCTGCTCGACATCGGACTCCCTGACATGAACGGTATAGATGCCCTAAAATTGATAAAGAAGCGCTATCCTGATGTTCTTGTAATGATGATCACCGGTTATGAGGATGTGCCTACCGTAGTAACAGCGATGAAGCTCGGGGCTTATGATTATGTGGCCAAGCCGCTTCACATGGACTCCTTGAAGCTCAATGTTCAAAACGCCCTAGAATCCCTCCGGATGAAGAAAGAGATCCAGCTCCTTCAGGAAAGATACCTCAAAGAGAACTCTCCCTGTCTCATCGGTGAAAGCAACGCCATTCAGGATGTCATGCAAATGGTGGATAAGGTGGCCAAGAGTCAGGACACTTCTGTTCTAATCGTTGGAGAGACCGGCGTGGGCAAGGAGTTGATCGCCAGTTCGATTCATTTCAGGAGCCCCCTTTTTAAAGGCCCTTTCGTCACGTTGAACTGTGCTTCGATCCCTGAAGATCTTATAGAAAGCGAGTTGTTCGGTCATGAAAAGGGAGCCTTTAGCGGTGCCAGCAAGACGGGCAAAAAGGGCCTGATAGAGTTGGCAGAAAAGGGCACGCTTTTTCTGGATGAAGTGGGAGATTTGAGCCTGAGTGCCCAGGCGAAGCTGCTTCGGTTTATGGAAGACGGGACCTTCTATAAAGTGGGGGGAATCCAAAAATTAGCAGTCAGAACCCGGGTCATATCAGCCACCAACAGGGATCCGGAACTACTCATAAAAGAAAAACGTTTCCGAAAGGATCTTTACTATCGGCTTGCTGCCGTGCGGCTGGAGGTGCCTACGTTGAATCAGCGACGGGAGGATATTATTCCCATTGCCCGTCACTTCATGGTTGAGTTTAGCAGAAGATTGGGCAAACGCTTTACCCGCATCTCTGCCGAAGCCGAGGAGGCATTAAAGGGTCATCATTGGCAGGGGAATGTTCGTGAGTTGAGAAACGTCATGGAGCGGGGAATGATTTTCGGTGATGGGCCGGAAATGATGCTTGAAGATCTTGACATTAGAGAGACGGATACGGATGGGTCGAGCAATCAGATGAAGCTACCCCCGTTGACTCCCAGAGGGCTTGACCTTACAGCCATGCAGGAATCCATAGAGAAATATTATATTCATGAAGCCCTAAGATTGTCTGGAGACAACCAGAGCCGGGCGGCGAAGCTCCTAAACCTGAAAGGCACCACATTCCATTATCGCCAAAAAAGGCTCCTAGATCGTTAAAGACACCCCGCCCATTTGCCCTTCAAAATGAAGTTTGCCTTTTTAAAAGCGACAATCTTCAAATTTCTGAAAACTCCTGAGATGAGAATCAAGTTTATTTCCTTAACCCTTTTTTGGCACAGTCCTTGTATAAATTCCTATGGAATGATCAAGAGATTGCGGCTTTTCAGATTTCAGGAGAATTGAAGATGAGGCATTGCATCTACGTTGTTGACGATGACGATACGGTAACATATGCGATATCTTTGTCCCTCAGGAATGATCATAGGGTTACGACCTTTTCTGACGCAGAAAGCGCCTTGGAGGGTCTCGAAATTGAGTCTCCGGACGTTATTCTGCTCGACGTCGGTCTTCCCGGCATGAACGGCATAGACGCTCTCAAACTGATAAAGGAGCGCTATCCGAATGTTCTGGTGATCATGATCACCGGTTATGAGGATGTTCCTACCGTTGAATCAGCCATGAAGCTCGGGGCCTATGATTGTGTCACCAAGCCCCTTCACCTGGATTCTCTAAGGCTCAATGTTCAGAACGCCATTGAATCCATCCGGCTGAAAAATGAAGACCAAAGGGAGAATGGAACGATAGAATGGATTCATTAGACAGCAAACAGGACTTGCCTGAAGATACCTTTTGGAATACTCTGGTTTGAAGAAATCGTAAAAGGTCATGAAATGGCCGGCACAGTAATCCTCCCTTTGGGCTGACTTCTACCCGCAAGTGAGGTTACTGGACACAGGGGTTACAGATAGGGGGTCGTGGGGGTCTCTAGTACCCCTGTGTCCAGTAAAAAATGTGGGACATAGTCAGCCCTTGGGGAGAGAGATGGACTATTTGCGAAGCCGCCAAGGAGATGCGTCCATGCCGCGAAAAATTCTCGAAAAAGTCCCAGAAGACCTATTGCAGGCCGATCTTGAAAGGTACAGGAAAATGGCCCTTGAGCTGGGTGCAACCGATGCTAAAATCATCACTACCGATGTTATAGTCATTGACGAGAGGGTCCGAGCAAAGTGCATGTATCCAAAGTGCCGCTGGTATGGCACCAGTGCCAACTGTCCCCCCAATTCTATGGGCTTGGATCTTACCAGGAAAATAGTAGAAAAATTTCGGTATGCCGTATTTATCAAATTAGAGGTGCCATCCAGCGAGGTAGCCGGGAAGGAGGCCAAAGATAAGGGATTGTCTCGGCAATCACAGTTGAAAATCCGAGAAATCGTCTCTAAGATTGAATCGAGGGCCTTCTTCGACGGATATCACTTAGCCCTTGGACTCGGGGAAGGGCCTTGCAAGAATGCCTTTTGTCCTGACAGGGAGTGCCAAGCACTTATACCAGGACAGCCGTGTCGGCATCCTCTCAAAGCCAGCTCATCGATGGAGGGCTTTGGCATGGATGCATTCATTATGGCAGCGAGGGTGGGATGGGATATGTATCCTATAGGGGCCTCTATATCGCCTTCGGAAGTGCCATTTGGCAACAAGCTTGGGCTCGTTCTTATCCACTGATAGGAACCGAGTGATGGCATGTTAAGAAACGAGGCAATGATTAATCCATTGGCCATTCATTTTAATCATCCCTTGAATCCTTCGAACGATTTTCAATTTCTTCCTTTGCTATCTCTCTCCCTGAATTCGTTAACAACCATTTGTCTAAGTTTGAACGCAGCCTGTCCATATACTGCTCAAAAGTCTGTTCATATCGCTCGCGGTTGATGCGAAACGCCTCTCTAGAGTATCTCCATAACTTATCAGCTTCTTTGACGAGCATGTCATTTAAAGAAATCGGCTCTTTTCTTGAATCATGACCATCAATGATCTCCAGGATCTCTTCAATCTTGTCTTGATCATAATTGACCTTTTCAAGTATCTCCTTTGCGATCTTTACGCCCTCAACTTCATGCACACGGTTTATTTCCGGCATTGTTGCCTTTGGGCCGAACGCCTTGAGGTGAAGTTCCTCCGGAACGCTCTTCCAACCAACATCATGAAGAATGATAGCCGGAACCACAATTTCCTCATCCCCACCCTCCCCTTTCAATAGACGAAAGGCATATTGGATTGCCAATTCCGTGTGAATGTCATTTTTTCTGGTATCTAAGTGGGGCTTTGCTAATTCCCAGATTTTGCTATAAACGTCCTTCATTTATCTGTGAGTCCATCTCGGAGAATTTTCGAGGTTGCAGAATTGGTTTTTGGGAGTTGCCAATATACCTTAACGGACTGTAAGATAATCCTTGGCCGGCCATGCTATGAGTAACGAGAAAACCCAATCGTGTCTGTCTCAATACCACACGAATCCTATGTGGTCTATAGGGAAAATGAAAGGAGGGGAAGTATGGGAGATACCTATCCAAGATTCACCGTAGCGGCCGTCCAGGCCGCGTCAGTTCTGTATGACCGGGACAAAACAATCGACAAAGCCATTCGTCTGATCGAAGAGGCTGCGGATAGAGGAGCCGTCATCATCGGTTTTCCAGAGCTCTTTATCCCAGGACATACCAATGTCTGGTATTTGGGCAAAAAATTTAATCCTTTGCCTGCGCAGGGTAAGCTTTTTAAGGAACTGGTCAAGAATGGCGTGAGAGTAACCGGTCCCGAGACGAGCCGTCTCTGTTTGGCCGCCAAAAAGGCGCACGCCTATGTGGTTATCGGAATCAACGAGCTTGATACGGGTTTCCCGGGGACCCTTTATGTATCGCAACTCTTCATCTCAGAGACAGGAGAAATCATGGGGGTGCATCGAAAATTGGTTCCCACGCTCGATGAAAAACTGGTCTATAGCCGGGGCGATGGCAGCTATCTAAATGTTTATGAAACGACCTATGGGAAAATATCTGCGCTGAATTGCGGTGAACATAACCACGATCTTTATAAATACGCGTTGCTTGCCATGGGAAGCCAGATCCATGTGGCTTCATGGCCGCCATTCCCTAAACATATATTTGGTCAAACCCAGAGGGACGCGACCGATTTTCGTGTTAGACAATTTGCCCGCGAAGGGCAAATATTCATCATCAACAGTTGCGGAATAATCGACGAACAGAATATAGCCGCATGCTGTGACATTCAGGAGGAGAAGGACAACCTCGTAGCGAACAGCGGTGGTGGAAGCTCCATCATCGGTCCCAATGGGGAACACCTGGCCGGACCACTTCCTGAGAATGAAGGCATTATTACGGCCGAAATCTCCCTCGAAGATGCCTTGCTGGGTAAACAAGCCCACAATGTATTGGGACATTACACCCGCTGGGATGTTCTCTCCCTTAACTTTAACCGTGAAAGACTCGCTCCCTTTAAGCAGACACCAACTCAGGGTAAAGACATGGTTGAGCTCTCCGATACACTTCTTGAATTGAGAGAAGATGTCCGGCAAATCAAAGAAAGGCTGGACCTTATTGAACAGAAGTTAGAATCCTAAATTCACGCTGGTTACTCTCTTGGTAAGGCCTTCCACGGGATCGTTGACCTGCTTTTTTTCTTTGGGTGCTCCTAAACTCCAGCAAACCTCCTGACACAAAAGGTTGCGCCCTCCATTCACAACGGTCGGAACATCCAACTTCCATGGCCGAATCCTTGACACACGAAGGATCTTCGATTACTTTGTGGATGGGTTGGCAATACGTCATTTTCTTCAGCGATGGCTAGCCGCAGGGGGTTCTCTGCAAGGCGATCCCGGGCATTCACATGAGGTGAAAAGAGAAGTGACAATCGAAAGAAAAATGCTCTTCATCGATCTCGGCACCAGAGACATACGGATAGAAGCGGTCCCTTCAGAACTTCGGAGAAAGTTCCTGGGAGGGAGGGGGATCAACATGACCCTCCTATCGAGATTATATGCCCCGGACTTGGATCCCCTTTCGCCAGCCAATCCTCTCATCTTCGGCGCCGGGCTCCTGACAGGCACCCTCGGTTTCGGCTCCCGCATCAACATCACGTCCAAGTCGCCGGAATCCGGCCATCTCGGAGACTCCAACATGGGCGGCCAATTCGGCGCCGAGCTGGTCAAAGCAGGGTTCAGTCACCTGGTCATTGCCGGCAAGAGCCCGACGCCGGCCTATGTCTTCATCAAGAACGATCTTGTGGAGATTCGAGATGCAAAAGAAATCTGGGGCCGTGATACGCTCGATACGCAGAAAAGGATTCGTTCCGAGCTGGGGGACGAAAAACTCCAGATCGCCTGCATCGGACAGGCTGGCGAAAACCTGGTGAAGTTCGCCTGCGTCCGCACTGGAATGAAAAACGCCGCAGGAAGAACGGGCATGGGCGCTGTCATGGGCAGCAAGAACCTGAAGGCCGTCGCGGTAAGGGGCAATCTCGATATCACGATTTCTGACCCGAAGGGATACCTCAGGTACTACCTTTCTCAGCTCGAAAAACTGATGGGAACAAAATGGGCCATTGCCCTTGGCAAGTACGGAACACCCCTCATGTTCAAGAATTCCAACCTCATGGGCTTTCTGAGCTACAAGAACAACCAATACACCTCGGCTGGAGCACTGGCAAAGGGTCTATACGCCGACGTCTTGGAGACGTATTCCACTGGAATGGTCGCCTGCTTCGGCTGTCCTGTCCACTGTCGCCATCGCATTGCCATAAGAGAAGGTAGATACCAGGGCACGGTCGAGGAGGGACCGGAATACGCCTCCATGGGCTCCATAGGGCCAAAGCTCGGCAATCTTGATGTCGAAAACGTTCTTTACGCCGTGGAACTCTGCAATCGTTATGGCCTGGATACCATTTCCACCGGGACCTATATCGCCTGGGCCATGGAGCTCTATCAGAGAGGCATGATCGGCACTGACCTCACAGGGATGCCACTGGAGTGGGGAAACGGGGATGTGATTGTTGAGCTTCTCCACCAGATCGCTCACAGGAGAGGCTTCGGAAATCTCATCGCCGAAGGGCCGGGGCCAAGGGAATTGTACGGTAAAGCCTCAGGGGACTATCTTTTAGAGATCAAGAATTTCCCTATCGAGATGACAGACGAGAGGCTGCCCAAGAGTTTTGCCCTCGGAATGGCCACTTCCAGTCGTGGCGCCTGCCATATGAGGAGTCGTGCTTCCATCGATGTTCTGGGTCTTCCGGAAGAAGTGCTGAAAAAGATTTACGGCGGACCCGTAAGCAATCAGCTCTCATCCTATTCAGGAAAGGCCCGGATGGTCTGGTGGCATGAGCTCTTCAATGCCGTCACCGATGCCTTGGGCATCTGTCGATTTCAAAGCGTCTTTTCCAGCCCCCATGCCCTCCAGTATCCCGAATATTCCCGCTTGATCAAGTATGTCACAGGGCTCAGCATCACACCAGGGGAACTCAAGAGGATCGGAGAGAGGATCTATACATTGGAGAGGATGATGCTGGTCCGAGATGGGATGTCCCGTCAAGACGATACCCTCCCCAAGAGGTATTTTGACGAACCTATACCTGAGGGGCCGGCCAAAGGTGAGGTCATTTCACGGGAAAAGTTTCAGGAGATGCTGGACCAATATTACAGGCTCCATGGCTGGGATGAAAACGGGGTGCCCAAGAAGCCCACCCTTGAGCGGCTCGGGTTGATCCATGAGAATTAAGGTTGACAAGGAGAAGTGTAGCGGCTGCCAGCTGTGCGAAATGGTCTGCTCTCTTTTTCACGCCGGGATCATCAACACAGAGAAATCGGCCATTCGTATCCAGAGAGATGATTTGGAAACGAGCATGAGTGTCCCCATCGTGTGCAGGCAGTGTAAAGAGATGAAGTGTCTTGAGGGGGAGGATGCCGATAAGCGGCATGAAAGGAAGAAGTTTCTGTGGAACAAGGCGAGGGCAGAACGGTGTCCCTTCCACGCAGTTAACCTCTTCCGAGAAGAAGCCTACCACTGCGACCTCTGCGGAGGAAATCCTAGGTGTATCAAGGTGTGCACTCCTGCGGCACTGCATCTTTGAAACATGAAAGACCCCGCCCCTATTTTAATTTCTGTCCCATAGGGTATGAAGCTCCCCGCAGCAATAGCTACAGGGAACTCCAAGTTAGAATCCCGCTGTTTATCGAGCCATCTGAGACCCGCAGGCTCCAAGCATCAGTGAAGCGAGATGTTGATCTTATCCTCTCCAAGATTTTCAAGAAACTAAAGAAGGAAACTCGATCATGAACATTTGGGTTGTGCTACTTTGAAAAATACTTTATTAAGTGTTGAACATGTAGGACACCGTCAAATTCAAATGGCTTATCGGATCGTTTGAGAACGCCTTTTTCGCCGTCTGGATCACCCAGGGAGGTCACCACAATAGAGGCATCGTTCAGGTCCTCGTTCTCTGTATAGATATTGGTTGTGGCTACAGAGCGCAGCCCGGCTGCTCTCGCAGCCAGAACGCCATTTCTAGAATCCTCCATCACAATGCATCTTTCGGGTTCAAGACCGGTTCTCTCTAACGCTAAAA
>JAHECH010000744.1 GCA_024641835.1 Deltaproteobacteria bacterium | reverse complement strand
TGCTGCTTCTGGTTCTTTATGAAAGCTTCCGTGTGGCCCTTGCGATCCTTGCGATGCCCCTGCTGGCGATGTCGGTTGTTTTCATCGGGTTGTGGATTACGGGCACAGAAATCAACATTTCCTCGATGATGGGTATGACGATGATCGTCGGTATTGTTACGGAAGTAGCCATTTTCTACATGTCGGAGTATTACGATCTGGCTGCGAAAAAGAAGGAACGTGAGCACCTCGTCACAGCGGGCAAGAACCGCATGCGGCCGATCGCGATGACGACGTTTGCCGCAATTCTCGCGCTCTTGCCTCTAGCCCTGGATATAGGCCAGGGATCGGCGATGCAACAGCCTCTGGCCATTGCCATCATCTCGGGCCTGAGCGTTCAACTTCCATTGGTTCTAGTCGTGCTTCCGGTTCTCCTGGTTGTTTTCCGCGTTGAAAAGAGAAGCAGAGACGTGGGATAGTTCTTCTGTCAGGAGCAATCTTTAAGTTTGGAGAACCGGTTCCTTGAATCAATGCGGACACGTTTGTTTTGCTTCTTTTTCAACTTTGACGACTTTTTACAAAGTCATGAACTCTGCTGTGCGAAAAGAACATGATGTACAGAAGGATAATCGGCGGGATAGGCGCTTGCCCCAAGCCTGCACCGCTGCTGCGCAAAATTTAGAAACTGGGAAGAGCTCCTTGACAGAGGGGACTCATTTGGCAGATGAACCAAAACATGACTCCCCTTCCCTCGCTCAGGGGAGATGAGCCCTGCCATCTGCTGCCCCCTCCGTCGCCGAGACTCAGGCGGATTTCTTTACTTTACGTTCAGTTTTGCGAGGGTAGCTTCATCCGTCTTGCCCGTCGCCTTAAGGCCATTTTTCTTCTGGTAAGATTTGAGGGCACTCCGGGTTTGCTTACCCATCAAACCATCTACCTTCAGCTTGTAGCCTTCCTTGCTGAGGGCCTCCTGGACTGCCTTTATGACATCATTCGGGACAGCCTTTTTTGCTTTTACCTCCGATGAAGCCATTGCTTTGCCTGCTGGTGCAGCTTGTTGTGCACTCTGGGCTGCGGCCGGTAACGCTACTAGGAACCCAGAGATGAGGCCGACAACTAGAACCTGTGCGATCTTTTTAAACATGGTAATCACTCCTTTCCTGTTTGTGCTTTGTCTTCTACGAGACATTAGACAATAACCTAATCAGATAACGCGGCAAAAGGAATGGGGTGAATGTAGTATTTTGGAGACGAAAGCCCTGTATTTCGAGAGCATCGCGTGCAACAGAAAAAGGCGGTGAGGAGAAAGAGGAATGAATGTCTGGCCGCTACTCGAACCTGGACAACGTAATATTCACATAGCGAGTTTCGCCCCTCGCAGGTTTCCACTGTACCAGGATGGGGCTCTGGTATTTCCCGAAAACCATTTTCCCCCGATCGGTTTCTCGGTCTTCAGAAACGAAAAGGCTGATATGGCGCTTCACGCTAAGAAAATGGGAGGCGGGAAGACGGATGAAGATGGACAGAATCTTCTCGATCACGGTTTCGCTCACACCCATGGCATCCATAAGCTCATTAAAAATATGCACCAGATCGTACTTTGCGTAGTCAATGGCCTTGCCTGGGATGAGCTGCGGAGCAGCGAGAGCGTGCCTACCTTTAAGGGCCATGAATTTAATCGGGTTATTCAATATTTCGACAAGATCGTGCTGCATGAGCAGGGTTTCGTATTCATTGACGGTCAAACCAGCGTCCTGTTCTTCTGAACACAATTCGATATTGATTTTACCGTTACGAACCTCGAAATGCCCAATAAGCTCATGCAATTGTTCCATTAAGCCGTTTTGAGAATCGTTCAATTTCACAGAATCGATCGGGTGTTTGGAAACGGGAACTGCCATCTTAAAAGAATGCACCCTGTCCTCACCATTGTATGCCAGCACAGAGGTCCGTCTGCAGCGGCATACACCCCCCTTGATGCCGTCCAGTTCGATAAAATAAACGGGTACACCTGGCTGATTTTCGTAGGTTACGCAATTTTCCATACCCGAGCTGATAAAAATCAAATGGGAATCAGCGTTTCTGGGTTCAACCAGACGCTGTTCTTCAGTTAGCTCGGTTCGCAGTTGGAGCCGGTCGTGTCGGTAGTCAGCCTCAGGGGGAAAGAGCTTGTGAAATGCACCAATGAACGGGCTCACATATTCCTGCTGATGCCTCAATTTTTCACAAACACTTTGTTCCAGATAGCCTGCTGTGGTATGAAAAGAACAATAAAACGCTTTGCGGTATTGGTTTAGAATATCGCCGAAATTTTTCGTGATGTGCTTAGTCACATCGATTAAATCATATCTTGCCCGGGGTTTGAGCTCCAAGCTAACCTGTGTTGGAGAAAGCTGCATATTTTCCTTTCCATCAACTCAACACTTCAGTCATTTTACCTCAAAAAATGACTCATTTCAACTTCTATAGAGGCAATAGAGGGATATGTCTATTCTCCTTCAGATAGATAGCCACAGTGGTTCCCGTGCCGATCTCGCTTTTGATTTCGATCCTGCCTCCGTGCAGCTTTACGATTTCTTCACAGATGCTCAGGCCAAGGCCGATGCCGCCTCCTTCTTTTGACCGGGACTTATCGGCCCGATAGAAACGGTCAAAGACCTTATCAAGATCTTCATTAGATATGCCAATCCCCGTATCTTTTATTTTCGTTATGATAAAATCGCTTTGTTTTGTTATGGCAATGTCAATTTTTCCGTCCTGTACATTATATTTGATCGCATTGTCTAGGACATTTAC
>JAHECH010000743.1 GCA_024641835.1 Deltaproteobacteria bacterium | reverse complement strand
CTTGCCCCCTCCACCGTTCCCCTCGCCTGCGCTCGGGGCCGGGGCTTCCCCCACAGATAAGTCGTGAAAAGACGGCGCCCTCCCGCCAGTCACTCCATAAAAGGCCCCAGCCCTTTCCGTCGTCAGGCTTGTAATAAGAGACCAGTTTTGTGTAAGCCCATGTAATCGCTTTTGAAAATTTCTAAAACAATGGATTCTTGTTAAAACCCGAACGTCGAATAAAATCCGATGAGAAGAACATGTCAGTCCCGCGCACACTGGAGCCCAGGCCGTCATCTCTCAGTCTCTAGATGAACGTACTCTCATCCCACCCGAGCTTTACGAGATCGATCCTCTCCGGCCGGCTGTTGCCCAGTTTGAATCGGGTATCAGCAACTGCGATATGAAGAGGAGGGGGACTGATGGGCCTGTGTTTGCCAAAGAAGCTGTCTCGTTTTGCCTGGATGATCCGGGCGCCTGTCGCATCAGCCGCCACAGGGTCAGTGCTGACGATCAGGCCGCCGTAGGTCCAGACATATTCCTGGCTGAAGCTGTGGGGTCCCACACCATGGAACTGGGGCGTCAGCATCACCAGGATATTGAGCCGGGTCTTGCCTGCCACCTGGGGGAACTGCCAGATTGCACCCAGGTTTTCACACGCATTGTCGTGGTAATCCCAGGGTCGCGGGGTGTACATGATGTAGTTCTTGATGAGGGTGCCGACGCCGGCCCAGTGGTGTGTTCTCATGGGGCAGGTATTGATCAGTGCGGTAGCCCTCTGGAAGACGGGATTTCTCAAAATTCCCCTGTCATCAACGGCCATGTTCTCCTCTTTGACCCCTATGTCCAAAAGACGTTTCTGTATCGCTACTTCGAGAGCTTCAGGAGTGCGGAGCATGTACCATGCATTGCTTTTGATCCCCACGACGTCTTCAGGCTTCACTAATTTTTTCCAGGCCGAGATGGGGTCAGGAGCACCCATGAGGGTGGTGACCGCCTGATCCAGCATTTTCTCGATCACATCCAGCTGGATCTTGCCTGCGCTGCTAACGACGTTCTTATCCCGGATCAAGATAACCCTGGTTTTATTCTCTGCGCCGGCGCGAGTACTTCCGAGCAGGGGCAGCCCGACGAGGTCTCCCACAGCCATAGCAGTGCCAGCTCTGAGAAAATCCCGCCTTGTGATCACCTTCTTACTTTCCGCCATGAAAATGCTCTTTCCTCGCGGATGAGTATATGTCCGAATCCTTTTCTGCCGTCATTCCGGACGAGGCCGCTACCAGCGGGCAAGCCCACCGGAGGCGGGCAAGCTCCGGAATCCAGCTCTTTTTTACTCTTCACGTTACCAGGGCATTATGCCTGACTCGCTGCGAGCCCGGTCTGACATTCTTTGTACTTTTTGACCAACCCACAAGAAGGAAGGCTATTCTATTTCAGAGCAAAAGTAAATCCGAAGGAGTACCCTTGCAGGCCATTCCTTTCCTTCTGGTCCAATTGGATAAGAAGGACGGGGCTCTGCGCCTGGTCTGTTCATACCAGGAAGCGGGAATTGCATTACCTTGAATCCGCGAGTTATTTCTGCTAATCTAGAAGAAGTGTGTAATCATAGTGTCAGCCGAATAACGTATAGGGGCGATTTACATCAGCAAGAGCATTCTGGGGAGGTGAAGGGATGAAAGGCGTTGAGTTCGTGATTGATGAACATGGCAGTAAGAAAGCAGTGCTCATTGATCTTAAAAAGCATCGACGGCTATGGGAGGACTTCTACGACACTCTCCGCGCAAAAGAGCGTGAGGAAGAACCGCGTGAATCGCTTGAGGAAGTTAAAAAGAAAGTCCTTGGGCAGGCCTAGATGCCACTGTATGAGATAACCTTTGCTCGGTCGGCTCGGAAGGAGCTTCAAGCCCTTCCGAGGACCATTGCTGAACGCATTCTGGCGAAAATAGAGATCCTCGCAACGAATCCCAGACCGCCCGGATGCAAAAAGCTAAGAGGACCTACACGCCTATGGCGCATGCGGGTTGGCCAGTACCGAATTGTATATGACATCGATGATGAAAACCGACTGGTTGACATTTCAGTTGTTCGGCACCGAAGTGAGGCATATCGATAATGGCATAATCACTAGAGCCAGCGGACCCTCCGATGCCACGACGTTGCTCAGCATAGGGCTTCTCTCCTCTCCTTCGCGCTTAGGCGGGTAAACCTCTCATCTGTAGGAGGAAGCTCCTGCTTCCGATCATCGGGACCGGGCTTGCCCGCCGCAGCGCAATGCCTCTTGGTTGTCATTCCAGACGAGGCCGCCGTCCGGCGGACGAGTTCACCAGAGGTGGGCAAGCTCCGGAATCCAGATCCCTTTTTCCTTGCATCGAGATGCAATCTCCCTCAAGCCGCCTCAGGATTTTACTTGATTTGCCCCCTGCTTCTCCTTAATATGTGCAGAAACCAAGTCCTGATCGAAAGCACCTGCGTCTAACTTATCAGCCTAACTCAGTAGCTAAGAGAAAAGCAATCCACGACGCAAATCACCAATCTTCAAAGAATATGCATGTGTGTGTAATGCCTCTCAAGAGATTATGAATCATCTAAACGAGTTAAGTGGGATCTGACACGTCATGGGACCATGGGCTGGACGGGCAACCGAAATCGCTATTGCATACAGCCCCGAAGTTCCCCTTTGAGTTGCGGAGATATTCGGAAACTACACAATAACTTGTTGTGGCTAGGAGAGAATAATGGCAAAGCGCATGAGTAAGCAGTCGAATCAGGAGTCGGCGGAGCTTCCTGCGAAGCGGCC
>JAHECH010000094.1 GCA_024641835.1 Deltaproteobacteria bacterium | reverse complement strand
AGGGGCCGTGGGCGACCGCCGCCATCCAGTCTCTCCGCCACCCGCTTCCATACAGATCTTCCTGACAGGGAGCCGCCGTTATCCACGTTAGGGGATGAAACCTGGACGCGCGCGATCTTCTGAAAGAGGTAGTTTTCCTCGATAGTGCATTTGGAAGAACCAAGAAAAGCGATGCTCTGGGGCCCATATTTGCTCTTGATGGAAAGAAGCCTTTCAGCGATAAGATCCAAGGCCTCGTCCCAGGTGGCTTTCTCAAGCCCCTCCCCCTTTCGGATCAGGGGCACCCTGAGTCTCTCAGGCGCATTCAGGAAGTCGTGGGCAAAGTGACCTCGTATGCAGAGGGTGGAATGATTCACCGTCCCGTCCCGGTGGGAGGGATTGACTTCCACCAACTGCCCGTCCGTGGATCCAATGACAAGAGAACACCCGATGCCGCAGAAGCCGCAGATCGTGCTTGAATCTTTTTGAGCGGAGCCCGCATACCGTGTATTCTTGGCCATCAAGGCGCCAGTTGGACACATGGACACGCAGGTTCCGCAAAAGGTGCAGGTGGATTTCTCCAAAGGCATCGCATGGGCGGCAGCCGGCCGGGATTGAAAACCCCGGAGGTTATAGTCGATCGCCCCTACCACGACCAGCTCATGGTCCGCCCTGATGCACTTCCCGCAGAGGATGCACTTGGTGAGATCCCTGATGATGAAGGGATTGGCCTCCTCAAGTCTTGTGTAATGAGGCATTGGATAAAGACCGGTGACGCCGACCCCCAGCTCTGCGGCGATGAGCCGAAGCTCGCAACGATTTCCCTTGTTGCAGACAACGCAGGATTCGGGATGATTGGCCATCATCAGGCGGATGATGTTCGTCCGGTGTTTTCTGAGGAGAGGGGTGTCTGTCTGGACGGCTATCCCCTGGGAAACAGGGGTGACACAAGAAGCAACGATCCGACCGCTCTTTTGATCTTCCACGATGCAGAGCCTGCAGGCACCCGCAGGATCCAGGTGAGGATGATGGCACAGGGTAGGTATCCTGATGCCATTGTCCTCCGCTGCCTTGAGGATGCTGGTCCCGGCCTCTGTAATGACCATGATTCCGTTGATGGTAAGACTAACCTGTTCCACGCTCCACCACTAACTGACTATGTCCCGCATTTTTTACTGGACACGGGGGTACGGATTGGGGGTCGTGGGGGTCTCTCTCAAAATGAGGAAACGAAGAGAGACCAAGAAAGACCATGCAAAAAGGGGGCAACGAAGGCGGGCGGCGAGGTTTCATCAGTCATCCCCATGCATGGTCTTGGATGGCTATTCCTGTGAAGCCCTCCGCCCGCCTCACCCCGCCCTGCGGGGCCTCACCCATCACCTAAAGCTAATTATTGGGCAGCGACTTCTTCGTTTCTCTATTTTGAGAGAGACCCCCACGACCCCTCAGATGTTTCTAGTACCCCCGTGTCCGCTAACCCCACTTATGGGTAAAACTCAGCATCACTAAGGAGGGCCCTCGGATGTTCCAGCTACTTCAACTTCGCGGCATCGAGGTAGAGTCTCAGTTTCTCCTCGGCGCCGATGGTGATGACATGGACCCCCTGGCACAAATCTTTCAGTCCCTTGACGGTATCTGCGAATACCTCGATACTCGCTTTCTGTCGGTCTGCCGCTTTTGCGAGCTTCTTGATGATCCAGTCAGGCACCAGCCCCGGCTTGAGATGCCGGTTGAGGAATTGCCCCATACCGGCGGTCCTCAGGATCATCACCTCTGCAATGACGGGCACCCCGAATGTCTCGGTGTGCTGCATGAATTTCTCAAACTGGGCGAGATCAAAGACGGGCGTTGTCAAAAAGTAGCCTGCCCCTATTCTGGCCATCTCCTCCATCTCCTTCATCTCCAGTTGAGGGACGTCCTTTCCCCACTTGGAGTCGATCCCTGATCCGAGAGTGAATTGGGCTTTAAAGGGGAGTTCCTTGCCATCGATCGTCTGCCCTTCTCTCAGGTGCTCCACGACGGATTGGAGCTTTCCAGTGTCCACGTGGAAAAACATCATCTCCTGAAGGCTGTCACCGGTTATCCTGTAGTCTTCTGTAAAGACAAGGAGATTCTCAACCCCGGCTTCGCAGGCACTGATGAGGTCCTTTTGTAGTTGAGGCCGGTTTTTGTCCCGCGTGGTGGTCTGGTAGATGGATTCAAACCGGCTCTGCTTGAGAAGTTGGCAAATCTTGAGTGTGTTTCCTACCACCCCCTCGATATCCAGCTCGGACAACATGACCCCGTCCACGCGACCCCGGACCAACTCCAAACGCTTGACGAGTTCTTCAGGGGGCTCATCAATAGGGGTCTGTACCTCGGAAGTGACCACGAATCTCCTCTTTTCGAGGGCCTCCTTCAGCTTCATCCTCTCCTCCCTACTCCTCGGAAATCACATGCGGTCCGGCCAATACCCGCTTCTCAGACGAACCATTTGCAGACTTGGCGCCAGCGGGCATGCCCCTTCGCCATCAGGCGACCTCCAACAGCCTGGCTACTTCCTGCTTGAGCTGGGGAAGCGGAAGGGGCTTTGAAAAGCACAAGTCTGCACCGTAGTCCTTCATCTTCTTAAACTTCTCCTCATCTAGGTAGGCCGAGAGCACAATGATCTTCGTGTTCATGGTTTCCTCTTGGGATTTTATCCTCTTGCACACCTCGTACCCCTTTATGTCGGGCATCATGATGTCTAAAATTAAAAGATGGGGTTTGAAATGGTTCACCTGGATGCCCGCCTCAAAGCCATCCGCAGCGGAGATGATCTCATAGTCATGTTCATCCTCTTCAAGTGCCTGGACCAGGGTTTCCACAATGATGGGATCATCATCGACAATAAGGATTCGTTTTCTTTCGACCATGGTTTCATCCTTTGGGATGGGAATTCCCTGCTTTCTCATGAATGCTTCCAGGTTGGCCCTTTTGATGCGGCGATGGCCTCCAACCGTCCTGTAAGCCTCGATATGACCCGCGTTAATCCAGTTGATGATGGTTTTTGGGGAGACATTGCAGTATTTGCTCGCCTGAAAAACAGTGAAGATCTCTTCCATAGAAAGCCCCTTCCTAGCTGATCATATATTCGGATTTTACCGATATTATAAGATTTATAGATTGTCAAGGAAAATTTTTGGCATTTTTTAATTAGAAAAACTATAAAAATTGTAAATATCTCCCAAGTATCCTACCTGCCCAAGGCCTGTGCCTGCCTGGTGATAACTATCCAGGCCGCGGAGGGCCATTGTAGCGATTTTGTCGTTCTGGGAGACCACCTCCCGACAGAGGACGATGTCAGGCTGAGGATTATGACAAAATATTTCCGGGACGCGATACTGGACAGGGGGTACTCATCTACGGGAGGAACCCGAACAGCTTGGCTGGATGGAATGACCAATTGCAGAGAGAGAAGGGAAAGAACTTAATGCTGTTTATCCAGATACTTAGGAAGAATAATGGTGAAAATGGTGCCTTCACCTTTTTTGCTCGAGACCTTGATATCGCCTCCATGCTCTTTGATGAAGCCGTAACAGACGGACAAGCCGAGTCCAACCCCCTTGGTCGCCTCTTTAGTGGTAAAAAAGGCGTCAAATATCTTATCTATGTGTTCTTCCCTGATGCCAATTCCCGTGTCAATGATGTCGATAAGGATCTTGTCTCGCCCGGACATGGTCTTTATGGTCAATGTTCCACCATCGGGCATCGCATCCCGGGCATTGGAGATCATATTCAGAAAAACCTGGCGAAGCTGATTCTTGGACGCATAAACCTTTCCCAGGCCTTCTTCCAGGGACGTGGAAATCCGTATACTGTTTTCCTGCAGCTGCTTCCGCACGAGAAGCAGGATCTCATCGAGGATGACGTTGATGTCCACAGGCTGCTTCGCCTCCTCATCCGGTTTTGAAAAGCTCAGCATCTTTTTGAGCAAGTCGGTCAAACGGACTGTTTCGGAAAGAGCCATCTCGAGGATCTTTCTTCTCTTGCTCTGGGCAGGGACTTCTGTTTTCAGGAGTTCAAGCGTGTTCATGATCCCATAAAGAGGATTATTGAGCTCGTGAGCGATCTGGGAGGTGAGCCGCCCCATGGCAGCCAGTTTCTCTGATTGGAGAAGATGCTCCTGGGTGTCCCTGAGCTTGGACTCCATTTGCAGTCTCTCCTTCAGGTCAACAAAGATGCCTACGGAGGCCATCTCCTTTCCATGGGCATCGTAAAGGATCGCTGCAGACAGGTTTCCTTCGACGATCTCTCCATCCCTCCTAACATGGACGATCGGGTAGGATCGCAGTCTGCCTGCTCCTCCGTACTCAGGGGAACGCATCATCTTCATCACTTGTCTGGCTACGCCTTCAGGATAGATTTGCCTGATATTCATCTTTTCGATGACCTCTTCGGCTGTGTAGCCGAGGATTTCTTCAGCCGCCTTGTTCCATACGATGATGTTGCCTTTCATGTCTGTGGCCATGATGGCATTGGGGGAACTCATGATGAGCTTATTCAGAAAATCATGGGCTTCCTTGAGCTGTCTCTCCATTTGCTTCCTCTGGGAGAGATCCACATTGATTCCCTCATACCCAATAACGTTACCCTCCTGATCATACCTGGCGCGGGACGTATGCATCACCGGAATAGCCCTACCGTCCTTCCGCTTGAATTCCACCTCAATGTCAATGACGCGGCCATCCCGTTCCATCATCGCCTGGAATTCCTTGCGATCCTCTGGTCTCAGATACAGGTCCTTTGCAATATCGATATTCAGGAACTCCTCCTTGCTCTCATATCCCAGCATGTCCAACAGGGCCTTGTTGGCGTCTAGGAATCTCCCTTCTTTGGTGCTGAGATACAATCCGGAAGGGATATTCTTAAAAAGCCTTCTGTAGTCCTCTTCAGAGGCCCGCATTCTTTCTTTGGCCCTGATTTCCTCGGTGATATCCCTGAAGAGGGTGATCTTCGAGATCGTGCCGTCTGAATTCCTCAGGGGGAGTTCAACCAGGTCGAACGTTTTGTCCCTTTTCGCGATGTGTTGTTCCCAACGGACACTCTGACCCGCAAAGACTTCCTTGGCCCTGCACCACGAGCAGATCTCTTCGGAATCGTGCAGAAGCTGGTGACACTTCCTGCCGGTGCCGTGTCCGAATTTTTCAATCATGGGAGCACTCATGTATTCGACAATGAAGTCCTCTCCGATCACATAGACGCTGTCCATGAGAGTGTCGAAAAAAGTCAGAAGTTCCTTGCTTCTTTCATCGATCATCGCCGTGTCTCCGGTACAAGCTTCACACCTATTCTAACACCGCTTCCCTCCCTTTCAAGGCATAATAGGGCTGCGACCGAATTCCTCAACGAACTTTTGAGACACGGTACTGTTCTCCAGAATGACCCTTGTCAACAGGAACGGGTTCCGGCTTCATCAGCCAAAACCATTATGAACAACCTATTCCCGATTGACACGCACCGCCGAGTTTCTTAGACTTCATGCAAGAAAAGTTGAGTCCTTAATATGAGTGCTTAGATACTCTTGCAATTCTAGGAGTGCCGTATGGATCATATCAGCATCGAAAAAATCCTGGACCTTTCTCGAGACTTCATGGAGTCCCGCATATTCCTGACCGCCGCTGAGATGGACCTTTTCACGCTTCTCGCCCATGCTCCGCTCTCGGCTCAGGAAATCGCTCAAAAGAAAAAAGCCAGCTTGAGGGGTTTGACCATCCTCTTGGATGCTCTTGCAGGAATGGGCCTTTTGATCAAAGAGGCGGAAAAATATCATTGCCCTGCTGCTCTCTCTGCCTTGCTGTCTCGAAATGCCTCGGACTCGGTTCTTCCCATGGTTCTCCACATGGCCACTCTTTGGAAAAGATGGTCCAGCCTCACGGATGTCGTTCAAGGTTCAAGCGTCCCGGAGAAACCAGCGGGCTCCCATCGGGATGAAGGTGAACTGCGAGCCTTTATCGGCGCCATGCATGTCATCGCCCGAGCATTTGCTCCTCGGATTGTAGCCGCAGTCCGGCCGGGTTCATCCAGGGCTCTCCTGGACGTTGGAGGGGCGTTGGGAACTTATACTCTCGCTTTCCTGGATGCGGTCCCTGAGATGAGGGCTACCTTGTTCGACAGGCCTGCCGTTATCGAGATGGCTCGCACCTTCCTTCGCGATGCCGGCCTCCTCGGCAGGATTAGCTTGGTTGCTGGAGATTTTTATCGCGATGAGTTACCGGGCGGTCACGACCTGGCTTTTGTTTCGGCCGTTATACACCAGAACAGTCTGGACCAAAACATCGCTCTTTTCGCTAAAGCGTTTCCGGCTCTGACTCCCGGCGGGCGAATCATCGTCCGGGATCATGTTATGGCCCCCGACCGGACAAGTCCTGAAGATGGGGCGATCTTTGCAGTGAACATGCTCCTGGCAACTCCCGGCGGGGGGACCTATACCTATGATGAAATCCGCCAAGCGCTGAACCAGGCAGGATTCGTCCGGGTTCAGCTCATTCAAGCCGGAGAGCACATGGATGCACTGGTGGAGGCATTCAAACCGTAGACACACCAACGATTGCGCCTATGGCAGGGAAAAGCATACTTCATCACAAGAAAAGCTTCAGCAGAAGCTTCACGGCAACCCCGAGCAAGACCACTCCAAACATTTGCTTGATCCACCGTGCCTTCATCTTTTCCTTCATCACCTTTGCACCGACCTGCGAAGCGATGATGACGGCAATGCCTGTGGCCATCATCAGAGGCCAGTTGAAATGGCCTTCAGCTATGTGGCCTGCAAACCCCGAAAAAGACGAAAAAATGACCACCAAGGAACTGGTCGCAGCGGCCTGTTTGGTAGGATACCCAATGGCGATCATCATCGGAACAAAAAGAAAACCGCCACCCACCCCGAGAAGACCGGCTATAAAGCCGATGAAAAAACCGCTGGTGCCCATGAGGATCATCCGCTTTCGAAATTCCATCATCTTGTCTTTTTCAGGGCGGGTGGAAGTCATGAGCATCCGGCCTCCCGCAAAGAGCATGGAAATGGCAAAGAGCAAAATGAGTGTCTGGGTAGGCACCCATTTCGTAAAATAGGCGCCTACCGGCGCCCCGACAAATGAAGATATGGTGAGAGGAATGGATCCTCTGATATCCACCATCTTCGCACGAAGATAGAACACCGCTGCAGAGAGGGCCGTGATACCATTCAAAAGAAGTCCCGTCGGGATGGCTACCGACTTGAAATCGTAACCGAACCAGTGAAACACGGGGATGTAGAGCATTGCTCCACCCAGCCCCAGCATGGAGAATATAAATCCAAGGACCAGGATGATTGCCGTCACGAGTGTGATGAGCATTGTGACTGCCTCCTTATTAAAAGGGATGTCCTGCTCTCCCGGGCAGGCCATCCCTTTTCTCCATAGATCCCGGCTAATCAGTATACCCGGAGCAGGGGATGCAAACAACCTTTCCATCAGCCGTCATCCGCAGTTTGTTGACAAAGGTAAGCTCGCCGCATTTATCACAGCGCTTGGCGTCAAAAAGCGCCTTACCCTCTTTGAAATCCACTGTGTGGACTTCTCCGATATCCAGAAACTCGGACTCCGACAGACCAATGATTCTGTCCACCAGCAGATCGGTAATCCCCGGCTCGACATCCTGAGGTGGAACCCCCGCCTTGCGTTTCTGAACAAATGGGGAATTCAATGCCTTTTCAAAAAAATCGGGTTTGAGCGACACCCGCACAGCATTTTTGGCCTTGGTGTCGATCAAGGTGAAGGCCATCTTGTTGTAGTACAGTTTTTGGATGTTGGATTTGCCGTAAGTACACCCCGTGGCCGTCATCAGGCCATCAAGGAAACAACCGGCGGCATGGCCTTTGCCGGTCTCCGCTTTAATGTAAAGCTCCTTGTCCTTTGAGCGCTCTACGCCCAACGTTTTCATGGCCGCCAGCCCGGCTTTAAGCCCCATAGGCATGGCCGGGCATTTGTGTCCGTGAAACTTCAACCCGGTTTCAAGAAGTTCCTGAAAATTTTGCATGACAACACCTCCATTTAGAATTTAAGTCATCATAGCTTTCTCGAACTATTGTCTCATCATAGCGTACACGTCACATGGCAGATTCCGGTGGGCGTTTCCACCGCATAAGGGAAATACTTCCGCTTAAACCAGAGGGCCACGTTGACCAGGCTGATCAGCACCGGCACCTCCAGCAGCGGGCCGATCACCGCTGCAAAGGCCTGCCCCGAGTCGATGCCAAAGACGGCCACCGCAACAGCAATGGCCAGCTCGAAGTTGTTTGAAGCAGCCGTGAAGCTCAGGGTAGTTGACTGTTCATAAGTGGCTCCCACCTTCATGGAGAGGAAAAAGGAGACGAAGAACATGATCACAAAGTAGAAGAAAAGTGGAACCGCCACGCGCACTACGTCGAGCGGCAACTGGACGATGTATTCACCTTTCAGAGAAAACATGACCAGGATCGTGAAGAGCAAGGCGATCAGGGTGATGGGGCTGATCTTGGGGATGAATTTTTCTTCGTACCAGGTGCGCCCCTTTGTATTCAATCCGATGATGCGGGTGAAGACCCCGCCGAGAAAAGGTATTCCCAGGTAGATGAAAACGCTTTCAGCAATCTGGCCGATGGAGATATTTACAACGGCACCCTTTAATCCAAGCCATTGTGGAAGGAGAGTGATGAAAATGTAAGCATAGATGGAGAAGAACAGGACTTGAAATACAGAGTTAAAAGCCACCAAGCCTGCACAATATTCGCGGTCTCCTGAAGCGAGATCATTCCATACGATCACCATAGCAATGCATCGCGCGAGGCCGATCATGATGAGCCCCACCATGTACTCGTGGTGTCCGGAGAGGAACGTGACAGCCAGCAGGAACATGAGGATCGGCCCGATCACCCAGTTCTGGATGAGAGAGAGGGCCAGAACCTTGAAGTTCTTGAAAACATATCCCATCTGCTCGTATCTCACCTTCGCAAGGGGCGGATACATCATGAGAATCAGTCCAATGGCTATAGGGATGTTGGTCGTGCCCACCTGGAAATAGTTGATCACCTGGCGGATGCCCGGGAAAAGGTATCCGCCCATGACCCCTACGAACATGGCCAGAAAAATCCACAGGGTCAGAAACCGATCAAGCGTCGAAAGTCTTTTCGCTGCTTCTGGCATACTCAATCTCCTCCTTCAATTCTTGCAGTGGCCGCACTGAGGGTTCACCTGGATCAAGACAATTATTGGTCCAACCCAAACGGGCTGAGATACTTGCTGAGTTCGTCCTTCTTCTCACTTGAAACCCGGGGACAATCCTCCGGTGCCTTTGCACCCTCTGCGATCTTCACGGCAAAAACCATGCATGTCGGTTTCCCGCATTCCCCGCAGTTTGTTTTGGGCAGGAGCTTCAAGATCTCAAGAATCTTCGGCTTTGGCGCTCCATCATAGCTGGGTCTGATTTTGTCACGGTTTCCCCAAGCGTCGTTGATTTCCCTCTTCAACCATTCCAAGATTTTGTCCGCTTCCTCTTCGTCCCTGAGGGCATTGACGGCGATTTCCCTCGGATGGACAGTGATGATCTTCCCATGAACCCTGAAGGTGACGGCCGGAGGGTCTTTTAGGTAATCGAAGCCGCCCAGGGTCGCGTTCAAATAGGGAAGGGCCTCAGCTACGTCCTGATCCAGATGCGCAATACAGTGAAGCGATTGAAAGCTCGGGTTACATTCGGGTCTGAAGATTTCTTTTGTGTAGCTTCTCAAAAGCATGATCCCATCCTCCTACGTTCCCAAACCCTCCTGCGTGAGTTCCACTGCAGCCTGATTCGCTGGCCGTCCCACATTGGAGCCGCCGGAGCAGGCCAATATCATGACATTGCCGCTCGGAGCACAACATTCCTCAGCCATTTTTTCCCTCCTTAATCCTTGTCTTTTGCTTCTTGAGCCAGTTCTTGATCTCGTCCTTGTTCGGTATCTTACCCACGCTTTTTACCTCACCGTCGACGACAACAGCCGGTGTTCCGAATACTCCGTAGGAAGCGATCTTCATCGTATCCGTCACCTTCTCGACATTGGCATCCACTCCTAACTCGGATACGGCTTCCTTCACGTTCTTTTCTGTTTGCTGGCATCTCGGGCAGCCAGGACCCAGTACCTTGATGTCCATGTTGGATCTCCCTCAAAAATGAGAATTATTGCGAATGCTCTCTATGATGCATCGGCGATGTACATTATAAGGCCGATAATACCTGCCGCGAACTTGCCCGCCTTGATCTTTGTTACATCCATTTCGCTCATG
>JAHECH010000093.1 GCA_024641835.1 Deltaproteobacteria bacterium | reverse complement strand
GGGAGCCTGACCATTCGCTATGACAATCTCTTGATTTTCCTGAGCACCGTGGCCCTCATCACCCTCGTCTTCCTGTTTGTGGAACGCACCCGCGTCGGCATGGCCATCCGCGCCATATCCCAGGACATAGAAGGCGCTATGATGATGGGCATCAATCTCAACGCCACAGTGGCCGTCACGTTTCTCCTTGGCTCCGCCCTCGGTGCCGTGGCCGGCATTCTGAACGGTGCGTATATCGGCATCATCCGCTTCGACATGGGACTCATGGGCGGCATCAAGGGATTCTCCGCTGCCGTGGTGGGAGGTTTGGGAAACATCTACGGCGCGATCTTCGGCGGGCTTTTGCTGGGTATGGTGGAGACCTTTGCCTCGGCCGTGGTTCCGGGCGGAACGGCTTACAAAGATGTCTTTGCCTTTCTGGTGGTCATCTTTTTCCTCGTTTTCAAGCCCTCCGGGATTCTCGGCGAGAAGGTCTATGAAAAAGTCTGAAACCTCTTTTCAACGTGGGAAAGCATGGGTGCTGGTTTTTCTGGGAGAAGCCTTCGCCTTTTTCGCCCTTATCCTGTTCCTGCGTGTGCAAGGCGCCTTGGCCACAATTCTCATCCTCTTGGGGCTCGGAGCGTGCTGGGTCGTCTACAACAGGTTTTCTACATTTCAGGATCGCATGGCGTCCGCCTTCCGGGAGGCGAAGGGCTTCGCCAGCCTCTTGGGCCTGCTCTTTCTCGTGAGCATACCTTTCCTTCTCAGAGATGCGCCCTACCTGATTCACCTTTGCCTGACCGCCGGCATCTACATCATGCTCGCCACAGGCTTGAACTATCAACTGGGGAGCACCAATATCGTCAATCTGGCCACTGCGGCTTCCTACGGTGTCGGGGCCTACACCTCTGCCCTTATCTCCAAGCACCTGGGCTTGCCTTTCTGGGTGGTTATCTTTGCAGCCGGCGGAAGTGCCGCCTGCATGGGCTTTATCCTTGGGCTTCCCACCACAAAGACCAAGGACTACTATCTCAGCCTTGTAACGATCGCCTTCGGCCTGATCGTCTATCTCCTCCTCAACAATCTCCAGTTCACGGGCGGGCCCAACGGCATCGGCGACATCCCCGCTCCTTCCCTTTTCGGGCACAGCTTCAAAAGTGAACTCCATCTTTTCGGTTTCAAACTTCCCTTTCATGCCAACTATTACTACCTGGTCCTTTTCTTTGTTTTATTGTACACCCTCGTTTCTCAGCGCCTCAGCTTTTCGAGAACAGGGCTCACCTGGAACGCCATCCGGGAAGATGAGATCGCCGCCCGGTGTGCGGGCATTCATGTATCGAATTATAAGATCCTCTCTTTCTGCATCAATTGTTTCATGGACGGTGTCACGGGCGCTGTTTATGCCCACTATATCGGTTTTATCTCCCCGGAGAATTTCCAGTTCATGCTCTCCGTGGTCGTGGTCACCATGGTGATCCTTGGAGGGATGGACAATGTCTTCGGGGTGATCTTTGGAGCGGTATTGTTGACCCTGCTGCCGGAAAAATTCCGGCTTTTCAATGAATTTCGTTTGCTCATGTTCGGCATCATCGTGATCGCCACCCTTGTCTTCCGACCCCAGGGCCTTTTCCCCCAAAAACTGAGAAGGTACTGACCCGAGGGATCGACCATGTCTTATTTACTGGAGACGAAGGATCTGACCATCCGATTCGGCGGCCTGGTGGCTATCAAGGAATTGAATACCCACATCCGGCCTGGAGAAATCCTTGGTCTCATCGGCCCCAACGGATCAGGAAAAACCACCTTCCTGAATCTCATCACAGGGATCTATAAACCCACCTCCGGCGACATTTTTTTTCAAGGGAAAAGCGTCGTGGGCGCTCCTCCCTATGACATGCTTCGAAAGGGCGTTGCCCGCACCTTCCAGAACAACCGTCTCTTCTCCAATCTGAGCGTTCTGGACAATGTCATCATCGGCATGCATCACAAACAGCGTTCCCAGTGGTATCACGCCGTCTTCAGAAGCAGCTTCGCCAAACGAGAACTGCGGGAGGCGGCCCGGAAGGCGACGGAGCTCCTCGAGTTCTTCAGCCGGGAGTTGGTGGAGGATCGATACAGGAAAGCGATTGAACTGCCTCAGGCCCATCGAAGAAAGCTTGAAATCTGTCGGGCTCTCGCTTCAGAGCCTCTTTTACTCCTTTTGGACGAACCCGCGGCGGGCATGGACCCTGAGGAAACGCAACACCTCATGGAAGACATCCGGAAGATCCGGAAGAGAATGCCGGATATCGCCATCATCCTGATCGAGCATGACATGAATGTGATCCGAAACATTGCCGGCCGGGTCATTGTGATCAACTACGGCCAAAAGATAGCGGAAGGGGCTTTTAGCGAGATCTGCCAGGAATCGTGTGTGCTGGAAGCCTACTTGGGTGAGGCTGCATGCTGAAGCTCGACCATGTTTCCACTGAGTACGACCGGGTCCCTATGTTGAGGGACGTGTCTCTTTCTATCGAGAAAGAGAGTCTCGTCTGCCTTCTCGGGAGCAACGGGGCAGGCAAGTCAACGACGGTGAAAACGATCATCGGCCTGGTGAGACCCATGCAGGGGAACCTCTATTTCGAAGAAAAACCCATCGGGCATGCGCGGACGGATCAGATCATCCAGATGGGGATCGCCGTCGTGCCCGAGGGCAGAAGGCTGTTCCCGAAGATGACCGTCCTGGAGAATCTCAAGCTGGGCGCCTACTTCGTGAAGGATCGCCAGGATATTGCAGCCCGGCTGCAAAGGGTGTTCCATCTCTTTCCTGTTTTGGAGACCCGAATCGTCCAGACGGCAGGAACATTGAGCGGAGGCGAACAGAGCATGCTGAGCATCGGGCGGGGAATCATGGCGAGGCCGAAAATCCTTTTACTCGATGAACCCTCCCTCGGTTTGGCCCCAAAGCTCGTGCAGGAGTTCTTTGTGACGATCAGCCGCATCCACAGGGAAGAGAAAACCTCCATCCTTCTCATCGAGCAGAATGCCGCCAAAGCCCTCTCTGTGGCGGATCGCGGCTACATCCTTCAAAAGGGCCGGATCATTGCCGAGGGAACAGCGCAGGAACTCATGAGCTCGGATACCGTGAAGAGAGCTTACTTCTGCCAGACGGATGGTTGAGGGCTAGTCATCAAGTTTGTAACTTCTTCGCAAGCTGCGGAGAAGTTCCACTAATCTCCATCAGGCTGCGGTGGCAGCCTCCGTCTTGTCGGTGCCGGAGTTGGGGCCGTTTTTTTCCGTAGAAACGTAGGCCATAATGGTTTGATAGTCATCGGCGCTCAGGAGCTCCACCTCCCTGAGCCAGTCAAAAGCCTCGGAAATGTTGAAAAGCACGTGCGGCTCGATGTTCTGTGTCCGGAGATGCTCCTTTCCTCCTTGCTCCCGATCGAGAAGCACCACGAGTTCGCTTACGATGCCTCCCTGCTCTCTTGCAGCTACGGCAGCCTCAATCACACTCTGGCCGGTGGTGATCAAATCATCGATCATGACGATCCGATCGTTGCGTTCCATGTCTCCTTCAATTTTTTTGCGGACGCCGTGCTCTTTTCTCTCCTTGCGGTAATACAACATGGGAATGGCCAGCTTTTGACTCACCAGGGTGGCAAACGGTACTCCGGCGGTGGGAACGCCCATGATCTTGTCCACCTTAGTCCTTCCGATCTCATTGACCACGATTCGAGCCAGGGCGTTGGCAATCCAGTCCATGGCGATGGGATCGGATATGGACTGGCGGAGGTCGACGTAATAGGGACTCTTTTTCCCTGAGGTCAGGGTATAATCCCCGATCTTCAAGGCCTTGCTCCGAACTAGGCTCAGGGAAATGTGTTTCATCAGGTATTTTTTCTCTTCTTCCCAGATCTTCCTCTCGATGTCATCAAAATAACCGACGGCCATGGATGGACCTCCTTCTCACCGTTATCCTTGGTTTCGTTGCTGTACGGAAAAAAATGATCGGCCTAATCGCGGGTGGGTGCACGGGGGTGTGCAGGGTCTCTTGTTTCATGGCGGGTCGCCTTTCACCGCAGGAGCGTTGCAGGGGCCGTTTCAGTTTTCGGCAATACAATCACAATCTGATCCCTCTGTAAAGAGTTTAATCGGCTGGCTATCTTTTTTATCTCCATCCTCCTCACCGTGGCCTTGGTGCTGGCGGTTTCCCATTTCGCATCCGTCTGCCTGGGGCAGAGTGTCAAGCTCCGGATGCTGGTGGAGAGGATCGACGATTTTCAGCTCTGTTTTGACTTCGGATGAAACCCTGGAAACTCCAGTTTGTGATTCATTGACATGGCGATGGTCCCATGGTAAGGGAAGGCTGCTTGAGAGCGCGTAAGGATTGAGAGGAGGGAAATATGAAAAAGGTCGTTGTCGTGTTGTCGTTGCTGGTTGCGACTGTTCTTTTCTTCTCCGGCCCGGGCTACTGCGCGGATGTCAAGAAAGGAATCCACGTGGGAGATGCTGGTGCTTTTACCGGAGATGCAGCCGCACCCTGTATGGAAATTTTCAACTCAGCCCAGATCGCAGTGGATGAATGGAATGCCAAAGGGGGTATTCACGGAGTCAAAATCGAACACATCATGGGCGACGATGCGATGGACCCTGCCCAGGGTGTGAATGTGGCCCAGAAATTTTGCGCCGACGATATCATGTACGGTGTCATCGGGCCTCCCATGAGCCATATCGCCCAGGCGACGATGAAGATCTATGGAGGCTGTGGCCTCACTTGCATCACCACAGCCGCGTCCAAGCCTGACCTGACCGATCAAGGCTATAAACATTTCTTCAGAGTCAATGCAAGAAACGACGCTCACGGATGGAACTGCGCCCTTTTTATCAAAAGAAACCTCAAAGCCAAGAAAGTGGCTGTGCTCAATGAAAAGGTAGCCTATTGCGAGAACATCGCCTCAGAAACCATCAAAGGACTGAAGAAACTGGGGATCACGGACATCATGCAGGATACGATTGTCGGCGGAGCCAAGGATTACTCAGCAGTGCTGACCAAAGTGAAAGCTTTTAACCCTGACGTGCTTTTCTTTGTTGCCACCACTGCCCCTGATCAGGCCATCGGCGTAAGGCAAGCCAAAGAACTTGGAATCAAGGCGATCTTTTTTGGAAAAGAGGGGGCTCGCGATAAGAAGGATTTCATCGCCGCCTCTGAAGGCGCAGCGGAGGGTGCGTATGTGTATCATTTCGCTCCGGATGTCTTTGCCATTCCCGCAGCTGCCGGCTACATCAAGAAATTCGAGGCTAAGTACGGAACCATCAGTGGTTTCGGTCCGCCCGCTTATGAGGCTATGAATATCCTGCTTAAGGCCATTGACAAGGCTGCCAAGGATGGCAAAATCAGCAGGGAAGAAGTCCTGAGGAACGTCGCTCAAACCAAGAACTACAAGGGCATCCTGGGCTTCCCCGTGACTTTTGACAAAAAAGGCGATCTGGAAGGTGGCGCCACCTACTTCTTCAAAGTGGAAGGGAAAGATTTCAAGCAGGTGGCGGTTATGACGGGAAAGTAGACGACCTTCCATCACGTAGGTCCTAACCAGATCGCCTGGTTAGGACCTTTCTTTTCATGGCTGGCTCATGGACTTTTATCTTCAACAACTCCCTCAGCAGCTTGTCAACGGCCTGACTCTCGGAGGCGTTTATGCCCTCATTGCCATCGGCTACACCATGGTCTACGGCATCCTCTTCATGCTCAATTTTGCCCATGGTGAAATATACATGATCGGCGGATTCGCAGGCTGGTGGGTCCTTCATCTCCTCAGCAAGAATAACATGCCTGTCATCAACGCTGCCGCAGTGGTCGCTCTCATGATCGTTGCGGCGATGGCTGTAACTGCCCTTCTCGGCGCCACAGTGGAGCGACTAGCTTACCGGCCGTTGCGCAAAGCGCCGCGCATGAATCTTCTCCTCAGCGCCCTGGGGGTGTCCATCTTTTTGCAGAACACCGTGCTTACGTTTCAGGGTGCGAAAGCCCGATTCTTTCCGGTCACATCCCTCATCCCTGAAAGCATCCGCACCTTTCAGTTTGGAGGCGTGGTTTTGTCTTTCATGAGAGTGCTGGTGATAGCGCTGACTTTCTTGTTCATGGCTGTCCTCACCATCGTGGTTCGGAAAACCAAAGTGGGAAAAGCGATGCGTGCCACAGCCCAGGACATTGAAGCTGCAACCTTCATGGGCATTGACACGGACAGGATTATCGTCCTTGTCTTCCTGATTGGATCAGCCTTGGGAGGCGCTGCAGGAACGCTTGTAGGCTTGCTTTTCACCCAGGTCGATTACTACGTGGGATTCCAGGCAGGTCTCAAAGGATTTACCGCCGCCGTCCTTGGAGGAATTGGCAACATCTTCGGCGCCATGCTCGGGGGAATCATTCTCGGCCTGCTCGAGTCCCTGGCAACCACCTTCTTCCCGGCAAGCTACAAAGATGTGGTCGCTTTCATCGTTCTCATCATTGTTCTTATCTTCAGGCCATGGGGCCTTATGGGCGAAAGGATGCTGGAAAAGGTCTGATGAATGCAGCTTCCACAGCCTTGAGAGTGAGCAAAAGGGATAGGTATTTGCTCTATAGTGTGTTTGCTATTGTTCTGGTTGCGGCTCCTCATGTCATGCCGGACAACTACTGGCTTCGGATCTACAGCATGACGGGCCTTTATGTGATGCTCGCTCTTGGCCTCAACGTGGTGGCCGGATTCGCAGGCCTCCTGGATATGGCCTATGTCGCCTTTTTCGGCCTCGGAGGGTATATCTTTGCCCTCCTTTCTTCGAATCAATTCAATATCCACTTTCCCTTCCCGCTCACTCTTCCCTTGGCCGCTTTTCTCACCATGGGCGTCGGCTTTGCGTTAGGTTCCACAAGCATGCGGCTCAAAGGGGACTACCTCGCCATTGTCACCCTCGCTTTTGCACAGATTTTCAAACTGCTCTTGCTGAATCTGGATAGGCCGGTCAACATCACAGGCGGTGTCAACGGCATCTTCAACCTGGATCCCATCAATCTGTTTGGCTTCAGAATCATCTCCCCCATCGCGTACTCTTACCTCATGTGGATTGCTGGTCTCCTGGTCATCATCGGTTGCTTTCGCCTCAAGAACTCCAGGTACGGGAGAGGCTGGGAAGCGATTCGGGAGGATGAGCTTGCTGCGGAGGCCATGGGCGTGAACACCGCATGGATGAAACTCAAAGCCTTTGCGTGTGGCGCTTGCATCGCGGGGGCCACCGGCGCTCTCTTCGCTTCTTTTCAGGATTCGGTCTTTCCCAACAACTTCGATTTTCCTCAGCTTGTGATCGTCTATTGCATGGTCATCCTGGGCGGCCTCGGCAACATCCTCGGAGTGGTTATCGGTGCGATCCTTCTCTCGATCCTCCCGGAGTTCCTGAGAGAATACGGGGCGTATCGAATGATGTCCTATGGCCTCATTCTCATTCTGCTCATGGCCTTACGCCCCCAGGGCATCATGGGAGAGATCGGCTTTCTTGCAAAAAGGATGAAGAGACCGGATAAAGGTGAGGCTGGCGTTCTCAAAGCATCCACAGAACTGTACTATGAGCCCAAAGAGAGACCGGAACACACAGGGAAGCGATTTTCCAAAGGGGATCGCCTCATTTTGGAGCTGAAGGAGGTCTCTCAGAATTTCGGTGGAGTACTGGCCGTCAACAGCCTGAGCTTCCAACTTCTTGAAAGAGAGATATTGAGCATCATCGGTCCCAACGGCGCCGGCAAAACCACGGTGTTCAACCTCATTTCAGGCATCTATCCCCCAACCTCCGGAGCCATTTTATTCGAAGGCAAGAGCATTTCAGGATTAAAGCCACATCAGGTGGTGGGAGCAGGAATTGCAAGGACTTTCCAGAACCTGAGGCTCTTTTCCAATATGACTGTTCTCGATAACGCGAAAGTGAGCCAGTTCTGCCGGACGAGATCAGGGCCGCTCTCCATTCTGCTCCATCTTCCTTTTCACAAAAGGGAGGAAGCCCAAACCGACCGGAGAATCAAGGAGGTGCTCGCCCTCTTCGGCACTAGGCTCACCGGGTATCGGCTCGAACAAAAGGCGATCTTCCTGTCGTATGCCAACAGACGGCGCCTCGAAATCGCACGCGCCATGTCCACTGAAGCCAAAGTCCTGCTGCTGGATGAGCCTACGGCGGGCATGAATCCTCAGGAAACCATTGAGATGACGGATTTCATCAAAGCCCTGAGAGATGCCCTTGGATACACCATCATTGTGATCGAGCATAAGCTGAACGTGGTCAGAACCATCTCCGACAGGGTCATTGCACTCGATTATGGAAGGAAAATCACTGAGGGCAGCTATGACCAAGTGGCCAACAATGAAGAGGTCATTCATGCTTACCTGGGAAGGAAACGGCGATAGGCTATGGATAGAGGCCCCATATTGGAACTTGAGAATGTGGACGCCTATTACGGGAGCATACAGGTTCTCTACGATATCAACATCAAGATCTCTCACGGGGAGTTGGTCTGCCTCCTGGGTGGGAATGCTTCCGGCAAATCCACGACCTTGAAGACGGTTCTTGGGGTTTGTAGAATCAAAAGAGGGAGCATCAAGCTCCGTGGCAAAAAGATAGATGGCGAACCAACGAAACATATTATTTCACAAGGGGTCGCCATCGTTCCGGAGAACAGAAGAATCTTCCCGAGGCTCACCGTCATCGAAAACATGGAGATGGGAGCCTATCTCAGAGCCGACACAGATGAGGTCAGAAGGGATATCGAAAAAATGCTGGGCCTCTTCCCGCAGCTCAGGGAAAGGCTCCACAAACCGGGCATCACCTTGAGCGGAGGAGAACAGCAGATGCTCGCTATGGCGCGAGCCCTGCTTTCCAAGCCCAAAATACTTCTCATGGACGAACCGTCCATGGGCCTTGCCCCCCTTCTCGTGGACCGGCAATTCGAGCTGATCCAGCAGGTCAACAAGGGGGGTACGACCATTTTCGTCGTTGAACAGAATGCCAACATGGCTTTGTCCATTGCTGACCGAGGGTATGTGCTTCAGACCGGCTCCATCGTTCTGGCCGATACAGCGCAGAATCTTCTCAGCAACCCGATGATGCAGAAAGCTTACCTGGGCGGCCAGGAATGAGCCCTGAATTTCAGCCCTCTTATCAAAGGGACTCCGGGAGTTGTGAGATGGAGGTCATTCCCAATGACAGTCTCTGAGATCGATAGAAGATCCTTCATTATAGGCATGGTTACCGCCTTTGCGGAATGCATTGCATCCGAATGCAAGAGAGCGGCCTTTTCCCCTCCCTTCTATCCTGCGGATTATGAAGCGCTGATTCCTGAAGCTGAAAGGATTGCCGAGGAGCAGGGGATTCACCTCTGGTATGAAGAAAGCCTGGACATCCCTGAGGCATCGCGGCTGAACTGGTTCGTCATATACAAGTTTCCTGAGGTCCTTCAGGAGTACAGGAAGCTTCGAAACAAGGGGTTCAACCCGGCATGGAACCTTGATAAATTCAGCGATCTCTTGAGCTACGGTATGGTTTGGGGTGAGCATGCGGATAAGGTGATCCCGAACATGAGAGAGAAGAGAGGCACCATGGACACGGTCGCGAGGATTCTCTTGAGACCCGGCGACTGGCCAGTCCCAAAACCCTAAACCAAAGCTCCCCTGTGAGCGTGCCCTTCAGCCTAGTGCAGTCCCCCCGTTGTCCCCTTCCGCCCACTTCGGCCTGCCTTCTTCATCCCACCCGCGGAGACGATAGTAATCCTTCACCATCTCCTTAATCGGGACCACATGCCCCGCAGAAGCCCCTTCCTTCAGCGGCTCGTGGGTGAATCTCCTGGGGAGCGTATCCTGGCTCTGATCCACGCCAAAATCCATATTGAGGCGCCGGTCCGTATCGATGATACCTCGCAGCGCCTCGTCGACTGTCTCGGGTGAGAATTTGAGCCCCGTGCCCGCGCTCAGGAGTCTTGAGGCGAAATCAAAATCAAGAATATCCATACTCAGGCCTACATTCTTGCACATGGTAAGACAGTCTGTGAGGAGGGCCTGGCGTTCCGTATACTCCACGAGAACTGCCTTGCCGTTGTCAGAAAGCCGGTCTGCAGCGTCCCGCGTGCCAAAGCGCTTGACGGACTCCTCATACCGGTTGGTCAGTTCAAAGAAAGGCTCTGCCCTAAGATGATCTGCCCCGCGGGAGGCGATGGCATAGGTCAACCCAAAAGCTTTAAGCCCCCTGGGATCACCGCAGATCATGTCCAGTCCCTTGACGTGAAAAGCATAATCCTCTGCGCCCCTTCCGA
>JAHECH010000742.1 GCA_024641835.1 Deltaproteobacteria bacterium | reverse complement strand
GTTTGATTTTGATGGGGGAAACCCTGATCGAGGAGACGCGACCATAGATCAGGGGATGATGTGAGGGCATATTAGCACAGGCGGTTGCCCAAATCAGATCGATCTACGATGACATATCTCAAGAGGCTCTTTGCCCGGTGGAGGGCATCGGACAACGGAGGGGTCAAGTCTCCGTTTGACTTTTGTTCGCTATCGGGTGCTCTCCCTTCTCACTCGTGCCATGAGCAGACATCAGTTCTCACATAGAATGCAAAAACCCCATCCTCTTCACAAGAACGGGGTCACAGTTGCCCATCAAGTGCGGCGGATTCGCACTCTGCCGAAATTTTCCTGCCCTGGGCATGAGGCACCATGGGAATCCTAGGTGATTGGTTTCCTTTGCCTAAGTTGGGATATCTTTATGGAAAATTAACACAGAACGCACCCGGCTTTATCCAGCGTGCGGACACGAAGGCCCCCGTGTGCAGGCCTCTCTCCCTTCCATCCTTTTCGATCTCCGGCGCAAGATCCAAATCATCATTTTTTTTGAAATGGATGGCCGTTTGGACAATGCCTTCTACGGGCGAAAGTCCGGCGATCTCTTCTGGGGATCTGAAGACGGCATGTCTGAAAATGGGATGCCCCTTTTTACCCGCCTCCTTCCTTCGATGGGCCCATGGGCTCAGGCTGTTAAGGGTGGCTACAACAATGATTCCTCCCGGCTTGGTGACACGGAACATCTCTTCGACGGCAAGCTTTGCGTCTTCAATGAACTCAATGGCGGTTATGGAGACAGCTTTGTCGAATGAGTCGTCGGCAAAGGGGAGGCTTCTCATGTCCCCCTGGACGGAGAGGAATGGTCTACCCCTGCATTTGCCCATTGTACGGACAAGCATGGGGCGAGAGAGTTCCAGCCCCACGACCTTGGCACCCGTTTCAAGGATGTCCGCAGTGAAAACACCCGTTCCACACCCCGCATCCAGAATGAACTCTCCGTGGCTCGGCAGCAACATGTTGAGGATGAGTTCACCCTCATAGCCCTTGATCAATTGCCCCATGGGTGTTTCAAACCATTGATCATATTTTTCGGGCCAATGGTCAAAGATTTCCGCCATGTCATTGGCACCTCCAGTGGGCAGGGTCAGGGAAATAGTTGATGAGGTTGAATCACTAAGTGTAGGCGCTGAAGACAAGGAAGGTCAACATCATGATAAGAGAATTGGTGGTAGTCATAGCCTCCGGTGATTATTCTGGAACATGACGCAGATTCCCCATTGATTCTCATATCTCTCTTGACCCCATAGTGCCTCTGTTGTAAATGTCTTCAATGTATCCTGAAGGGCATACGGAACCTCGCCAGTTACAAGGCTGATAGGTCGCTTCATAATGTTCACGTCCCTTGAACAGCTTGGGATGAGTGATATGTCGGTGGACATCATTAACTTAATTTGAATGAACTCTTCCTGGGAGAAGAAATTCTTAGGACACATCCAGAAGCTACTCATGGAAATTCGCATTATCAGAAGCGAGAAACGGCGGAAGACGGTTCAGGCGCGTGAAACCGGTGGGATATTGGAAATCCTGGCACCGGCTCATATGTCAGATAAGCAGCTCGATCCAATCATCAAGGATTTTGAAGCACGGATCAGCCGCCACAAGAAGCTATCCAAACTGGAAGATGAGGGTCTCGAGAGGCGAGCGGCTATGCTAAACCGCCAATATTTTGATAACCTCTTGCAGTGGGAGTCGATTCGCTGGGTTACCAATCAGAATAGACGCCACGGCAGTTGCAATACGGATAGAGGAACCATTCGAATTTCCCATCGCATTGCAGAAATGCCCCGGTTCGTTCAAGACTATGTCATTGTCCATGAGCTTGCCCATGTGATCGAACCCAATCACAGTCAAAGATTCTGGGATCTGGTCTATCAATACCCTAGAGCTGAAAGGGCGAGAGGTTACCTGATGGCGGTTGGGATAGAAGATCAGGATGAACAGTGAAACCGCCATTGAGGAGAAATGCCAGACTGAATGCTGCCCATTGCCGTCGCAGTTGTAACCTTGGAATTTTGCTTGAATGACCGGGGAGGTGTGACGGTGCTAATCAGAACCCGATGAGGGCCATGCAAAGTTGCCCTAAGCATGAGGCTCCTGACTTGACACACAAGGTCGACCCCCGTATAGTCCGGGACCGAAAAAGGGACTTCTTGCACCCTCACCTGACCCGTTCGAGTTTGGCCCCCTGGTCTCAGCCGGGGGATCAAGCGCCGAAGGTGCAGGATTCCCCTCTTCAAGCATGGAATCGAAGATAAGCAGATCTATACCCTGTTCTCATTCAACCAGGCCAAAGAAAGGAACGCCGATGCCGATCGACCTTGAAAAGTTAAAACCCGCTTATGAAAAGTGGGTGAAAGAAAGCCTACCAGACTACCAAGCCGGTAACATGAAAGAGATTTTAAAGAAGTATCCTTTTATTGTCTCTGAAGACGTGCCCTGGACTCCCTACAAAGGCCGGCCGTCGGAGCAGACATTCGCGCTGATCACCAGCGGAGGCTTCTATCTCAAAGACAGCCAGCCGCCTTTCGACACTGTTTCCATTCACGGGGACATCTCCTTTCGAGAGATCCCTAGAGCAGTCCGGCAGGAAAACCTCGGCATCGCCCACGCCCATTACGATCACAGCCTGGCGGAGCAGGACATCAACGTGGTTTTTCCCATCCAGCGCTTCATCGAGCTGGAGAAGGAAAATATCATCGGCAGGCTGGCGGATACTCATTATAGCTTCAGCTATGTCAACGACGTTGTGGG
>JAHECH010000741.1 GCA_024641835.1 Deltaproteobacteria bacterium | reverse complement strand
TCCGAGGCTCCCGGGCTGGTCTTTTCTACGACTTATCTGCGAGGGAAACTTGCCCCCTCCGCCGTTCCCCTCGCCTGCGCTCGGGGCCGGGGCTTCCCCCACAGATAAGTCGTGAAAAGACAACGCCCTCCCGCCAGTCACTCCAGAAAAGGCCCCACTCCATCCCGAGGTGCGGCTTGCTGTAAGTGTAAGAGATCCCGGTTTGTGAGCCCATATAAGCGCTTTTGAACGTTACCAAAAGCTTACATAAGAATGATATACACAAATACCTCTGACGTCAATGTGACTGGATGCATCTGCCGGCCGGCGCTCACCAGACTCTGCAAATCACTCCTTTGAGGTAAGTGCCCTCCGGGAAATTCAAGGCTGTAGGGTGATCCCAGGATTGGCTGAGGAACCGGATGATCTGCGCTTCCCTGCCTGCATCCAGGGCTGCATCGGCCACGATCTTTTGAAAGAGATCGGGAGGCATCAGGCCGGAGCAGGAAAAAGTAAAGAGGACCCCGCCACGCATCAACAACTGGAAAGCGAGAAGGTTGATGTCTTTGTAACCGCGGCTTGCCCGGTCCATCTGGCTCCTAGAAAGAACGAATCGAGGAGGGTCGAGGACGATGAGATCAAACTGCCGCCTGGTGTCGCGGTAAGCTCTTAAGACGTTGAACACGTCCCCTTCGATGTTTTCTACCTTTGCATCATCGAGTTGATTCAGTGCAGCATGGCGGTGAGCAAGTGCGAGGGCTGGCGCAGACGATTCGATGTTGGTCACTTTTGCAGCTCCTGCCTTGAGCGCCCAGACCCCGAATCCGCCGGTGTAGGCAAAGCAGTTAAGCACTTCCGCGCCCTCCGAGTACCCGGCTACAGCAGCCCTGTTTTCGCTCTGATCAAGATAGAATCCGGTTTTATGTCCATGCTGGATGTCGACCAGGAACCGGCAGGGGCCCTCCTGAATCGTGATAAGGTCAGGAGGCATTTTGCCCGAGAGCAGGCCTGTGTGAGGCGGGAGACCCTCTTTGTCGCGAATGCCAGGATCAGATCGCTCGTAGACGCCGGTAGGAGAGAGAGCTTTTTCCAGGCTGCTCACCACTTCCTTTTTCCATCTCTCCGCACCTGCGGTGAGGAACTGGCAGACCAGGAAGTCCTCGTAACGATCGATGATGATGCCGGGAAGACCATCCGATTCTGCGTGGACCAGACGATATGCCGAGTGAGGCTTGGTTTTCAGCATGAAACGGCGGTAGGCTATGGCCCGCTCCAAGCGGCTGTTGAAAAAGGCTGGGGTGATTTCCTCGTTCGGGTCAAAGGACCAGACGCGGATAGCGATCTGGGAATAGGGAGAATAGGCGCCTTTACCAAGACTTTTTCCATCTGAGGCTACAATCTCCACGGTATCGCCGGGGCCGGGTTCACCTTCCACTGTAGCTATAGCACCTGAAAACACCCACGGATGCCGCCTCAGAAGAGATTTTTCCCGACCGAATTTAAGAACGACCGCTGGCATAGGGCCTACACAAGTCTTTTAAAGAAGACCTGCATCACTCAGGAGTTGCCCGATGGTATCTCTCACGTCCTGGCTCACATGTCTTAGGGGCGGCCGCGGGTCGCCTCCGAAATAACCGAGGAGATCAAGAGCGCACTTGATCCCGGGTATACCGTAGTTCCCCACGATTCTTTGATTCACCGTGATGACTCTGAGCTGGACCTCCCTTGCTTTTTCCCATGCTCCCGCCCTGGCAAGCTTATAGATCTCCACGCATTCTCCCGGCGCCATGTCAGCGAGGGCAAGGATCGCGCCCCTGGCTCCAAGGGCGAGGGAAGCGTGAACCACGGAGCCGGAACCCTGGAGCACGTTGAAGTCCTCGGGGCAGGCCTTCAGGATCTCCCCAAAAGTGGAAATATTGCCTGAAGAATCTTTCAGGCCCACGATGTTGGGGTGTTCGGCGAGGGATGCTATGACGTGCACAGGGAGGTCAAGGCCGGTGAATTTTGGAACCGTGTACAAAATGATGGGAATTCTGGATTGATCAGCCACTTCGAGGAAGTAAGCTTCCAGCGCCTGGGCCGTCATCTGTGCTTTGTAGTAGAAGGGCGTCACCACAAGAGCATACTGAGCTCCAACCTCAGCCGCCTGATTGGTGAATTGAATGGTCGGCCGCGTCGAGTCTGTTCCTGTGCCGGCGATGATGACCTTCCCCGGTGCTGCGCTGGATCGGACCGTCTCGATCGCTTTCAACCCTTCCACATCATTCAGAAGAATGCCCTCGCCCGTGGAACCGAGGACGACATAACCGGATAAATCATACCTGTTGTACTTCTCGATATTCGATTTGAGCCTTGGCAGAGAAAGCTCACCCTTATCAAAGGGTGTTGTAAGAGCTGGAAATATGCCTGAAAGAGATGGTTTCATGAATGCATTGCCTCCTGTTTCACTACGAAAGATACGACTCTACCGATACTATTAAGACTGCTGCCCAAAGGCCGACTGAATCCGCGTGCCTTGAAGAAAAAGCATCCTGAATCCCTTCCAGCAGGAAGCAAGAGCACATGGCAACTGGAGTAGAGCTAAGAAGGCTAAACTATTTCCGGACAAAAGTAAACCCAAAGGCAAACCCCCAAATCCACCGCCTAAGTACCCGGTTTCATAAATACGGTTACGTATGGGGCATTGCTGATATCTGAGGGGTCATGGGGGTCTCTTTCAAAATAGAGAAACGAAGAAATCGCTGCCCGGTGATCAACTTTAGGTGATGGGTGAGGCCCGCAGGCGCGGGTGAGGCGGGCGGAGGGCTTCC
>JAHECH010000740.1 GCA_024641835.1 Deltaproteobacteria bacterium | reverse complement strand
CTTCCAGCCTGGGGAACAGCGCAAACACGCGGGTCATGTTGCCTTTGATGACCTGCGCATCTCTGACCGAGAAGGCACCCATCTCCAGATTTTCAGTCACCGTCAGACGACCGAAGATTCGTCTCCCCTCCGGGACTTGAACAACCCCCTTCATCACGATCTCATGCGGGCGAAAGCGGGTCAGTTCCTCGCCTTCGAATTGAATAGACCCCTGGCGAGGCTTGATCAACCCGCTCATGGTGTTCAGAGTCGTGCTCTTTCCCGCCCCATTGCCTCCGATGAGGGTCACAATCTCCCCCTTACCCACGTTCAGGGAAAGATCTTTGAGGGCGTGGATATGGCCATAATAGGAGTGGACGTTTTTCACTTCCAGGAATGCCATGGCTGAAGCTCCTTTTATGCAGCAACACTGCAGCTTCTATGCAGCAACACCTTGCGCCTCAGCGGCGCTTCCCTTGCCAAGATAGGCCTCAATCACTCTTGGGTTTCTTTTGATCTCGTCGGGCGTCCCTTCGGCAATCTTCTTGCCGTAATCCAACACCGTCACGGTTTCCGAAATGCCCATGACAACACGCATCTGGTGTTCAATCAGCAGGATGGTAATCCCCAGTTCATCCCGAAGGTGTTGTATAAAGTCCATCATCTCTTGGGTTTCGCTTGGGTTCATCCCAGCCGTCGGCTCGTCAAGAAGGAGCAACTTCGGTCTGGCGGCAAGAGCCCGTGCGATTTCCAAGCGCCTCTGCTCACCATAGGGAAGGTTTTTGGCGAATAGATCTCCCTTGCCTGCCAGGTTGACGAACTTGAGCAGCCGCTTCGCCTCCTCAGCCGCCTCTTTCTCTTCCTTCCGAACGGAGGTCAAGTTGGCCACGATGCCGAAGTAGTTCGCTTTCAGGTGAGAGTGAAGTCCCACGAGCACATTTTCGATGACCGTGAGCACAGGAAAGAGACGAATGTTCTGATAGGTTCTGGCAATCCCGAGGCGGACGATCCGGTCAGGCGCCAAGCCCACCAGCGAAACGTTGTTCAGGAGGATCTCGCCTTCCTCAGGCTTATAAAACCCGGTCACACAGTTAAAAAAAGTGGTTTTGCCTGCCCCGTTCGGCCCGATGACGCTGTGAATGCTCTTCTCCTTGATTTCCAGGTCCAGTTCATCCACGGCCACCAGCCCGCCAAAACGCTTCGTTGTCCTTCTCGCGGTCAGAATTGCCATAGATCCTCCTAGCGGGATGCCGAAGGCGCGGCCGCCGAAGGCGCGGCCGCCGAAGGCACGGCCGCCTCCGTTTCATCCCCACTCAATTCTTCTTTCTGAAACTCCCTGCGCCGCACTGCTTCAGGCCACAGCCCCTCTGGTCTGACGAGCATCATCACCATTAGGGCGGCGCCGTAAACCAGGAGCCTGTACTCAGCGAACTCTCGAAGCAATTCAGGAAGGCCGACAAGAGCGGCAGCCCCAACGATCACGCCCGGAATACTTCCCATCCCTCCGACAATAATGAGGCAGACGACGTTGATGGAGATCATCACGTTGAAACTGTGGGGATAAACCGAGCCCAATTTGCTGGCAAAGACAGCACCGCTCAAGGCAGAGAAGCCGGCACCTGTCGCAAAGGCGAGCAGCTTCGTGGTCACGAGGTTGATCCCCATCGCCTGGGCCACATCCTCATCTTCGCGCACCGCCATCCAGGCACGCCCCAACCGGGAGTCTCTCAGGCGCAAGGACATGTAGATCACAAGCAAGCAGCCGGCTACGATAAGATAGTAGATCTGCTTCGGACCGGCAAACTCGAAGCCGGCGATGGATGCCTTCGGAATTTTCCCAATGCCCTGGGCGCCGCCGAGCCACGGTCTCAAAAAATCGGAGAGGACGAGAATGCGGATGATCTCACCGAAACCGAGGGTGGCAATGGCAAGGTAATCCCCGCGCATTTTCAGAACCGGGATTCCCAGCATGACCCCGGCAAGTATCCCCATGACGATAGCGAAAGGAAGGGCCTCCCAGAAAGAAAAATGGAAGAAGCCCAACTCAGGGGAGGTCAGAACCCCTGTCGTGTAAGCACCGATGGCAAAAAAAGCAACGTAGCCAAGGTCCAAGAGCCCCGCATATCCTACGACGATATTCAGCCCGAGGCCCAGGAGGACATAAAGGCCCACGATCGTGAGAACCTCGCTCAGAAAAAGGCCGAGAAGCTGGGGAAGAGAGAGGAGGATGAGAATGAGAATGAGGATACCCGTGTACCGGAGTACCTGCTGGCGTCGAGCAGGAAGTCTCTTGTAACCCGACCGGATAGACTCTCCCCTGAGAGACCAGAAGCAAATGACGAAAGCGATCAAGACGCTCAACGCTATGGACCCTTCCACGGTCACGCCATTTGCGGCAAAGAGCCAGTCGCTCACCGCCGCCAGAGGATCCCAGGCGGACAAGGTGGGACGGATCATATCCTGCAGCACGCCGACGGCAATCACGCTGCCTAGGGATGAGATCAAGACCTTTCGCAGAAGGCTCGGCGAAAGAAAAAGCAGTCCCGCAAACAGACCACACAGGGCTCCCGTTAGGAGAAGGAGCAGGGACCCTCCCATTAACCCCTGGCCGAACGTGAGCAGATTGAAAAGAACGGGTGAAGCATTGATGAAGATCGACCGGAGGTTGACTGATTCTCCCAGGAGGACCAGCAGCGCCAGAAAAAGACCGACCGTTGTCCCTGATACAGTGCTGTTCACGAGGGCCCGCGTTACGCTACGCGGCGTGGTGCGCTTCGCCGCCACATAGCCCATGAACACACCCGCCAAGAG
>JAHECH010000092.1 GCA_024641835.1 Deltaproteobacteria bacterium | reverse complement strand
CGCCTCCCGAAACCGTGGCGTTGACGAACAATTTCCCGATGGACGCCCCGGAAGTTTGATACAGGGGCTTGTAATCAGGGCCTGTTCTCGAAAGGAGATCGCCGGTGATCTTGTTGGCCGCTTCATTGAATTCGGTTGAAATGAAACCCGGCCGGATGGTGATGACCTTGATCCCGAAGGGGCGCACTTCCATGCGCAGAGAGTCGCTGATCGCCTCTACGGCGTGTTTGGTCGCGGCATAGACCCCGCTCATGGGGAATGCAAATTTACCCGCCATGGAACTCAGGTTCACGATGATCCCTTCTCTCTGCTTTCGCATCCCGGGCAAACAGGCCTGGGTGATGCGAATCAGAGCAAAAAGATTGACTTCAAATAGCCTCCTGACTGCATCAAGGGGAACATCCTCTAGAGCACCGCGCAGGCTGTAGCCCGCGTTATTCACCAGGACAGAAACCGGGTGAGGCAAGCTGGAAAGATACGCACAAAAAGATGCTACCTCCCCGGGCACAGAGAGATCCACCTGTTTCGGCACGATCTCGTGGTGCTGCTCTGCCAGTTCATTGAGGCGATCTATCCGTCTTGCGGCCACGATGACGGTGAATGCCCTCTCTGCAAGCCTTTTTGCCGTCTCCCGGCCCATGCCGCTGCTTGCCCCTGTCACTACGGCTATCCTTCCTTTTCCTTCCATTCTGACCTCCTTAGGAAAAAGCCACACCTCATCCTACCGGCCACCATACCCTGATCCACTTCCAAAGTATACTCCCATCGTTCCACACTGTTAGAGCGCTCCGCCCCTTTTCTCCGGGATACTTCCTCCTAAAATCGCTTATTGACACTTAATATTAGTTATTTTATACTATTATATATAGTCACAGTTTAAAATATCCCCGTAGGATACCTCTCATGGGCATGGCAGCTGAAAACTCGCCGCGACAAAAATCCCCACCGAGCCTCATTGTCGAATTCGTTGCCGCTTTTATGCGGTCTCTGAATGCGGGTCGCCTTTATGCCACGGGCCATGAACTTTACAAGAGAAACATTCAACAGCTCTTCAAAAGGTTCAGAGAGGCACTTCAAGGCCGGCAGTCTCTTTTCCTCGGATGTGCTAAAGACGCCCTCTTCTTTGACGGCAATTTCTACCAGACGCGGGACACCCACCTGAACCATTTCCTGAATTCCTTTCATTCCCTCGGTATTTCTCATCTCATCGTGGACAAGGACATTGCTCTTGAGGAGCTTGACTCTTTCGTTGCCCTTGTGGCGGGGACCCACCAAAACCAGGAGAACGAGCTTGCATACGCTTTGCGCCAGGAGAATATTCGACATGTGAGTCTAGGCATGCTCGACTACAGAGTCTTTTCCACAGCCCAGGCTATAGCAGCCCGGTTTGCGCAGGCGGGTGATGACGAGGCCTTTTGGCAGCAGCTCATTCTCCAACCCGCCACAGCGGGCGTAGTCACTCTCACACCGGATAAAATGAATGAGCTTGCCCGCCTGTTGGAGGATACGGAGGGTTTAAGACGACTGCTTACCCAGATCGACCGGGATATGAGGGAAATCCACCATGGGATTTCGGCCGCCCAGAGGGCAACGATGATTTCCAACCTCCTGCTAAACCTCGAAAAGAGCGCAGGAGAGATGGACGCTGAGAAAAGGGGCCTCTTTGCCCGGCGGGTGGGAACCGTCCTCAGCTCTTTTGAACTTGAATTGAGGATTCAAATTCTCGGCGCGATCCCGCCAGAATCTCCCGATGACCACGTCGAGGGCGCTGTCTGCCAGATCATTCGCGCGATGTCCGATAAGGAGATGGTCTATCTCCTTCTTGATGCGCTGCAAGTGAGCGGCGTCAAGTCCCCTTGTTTCACCAACCTCCTCAAGAGAGCGATTGACAAGTACCATGAACCGGAAATCCTTCTAGGCCTGGTGCGCGCCGAAATGCAGCTTGCAACCCAGGAAAGAAGACCGGGGTCCCTCAATCAATGGCAGCATCTGGAGCAGCTTATCTTGGAGCGGCAGGAAATAGAAGAGTTCAATGCCCAATACTCCAGGAACATAGAAGCCTTGGCACAATCCGTTCTGATCAATCACCCCCTCTCTGAAAAAGATGAAATGGATCGCCTTGCCTCCACCCTCTCTCCCGACTCTCTCAGGATCGCTAAGACCCGTCTCGTTCTTGATCTCATCCGCGAGCTCCGCACGGAGAAACAGAAAGAGATTTTCCTGGAGCCTCTCATGAAAGCTCTGAGAGAGATCGTTGTCCAGTGGTCAGAGGAGGGCAAAACGAAATCTGTGGGGAATGTACTGCGGCATGTCTTCCTGATCCTGCAGTCTCTCCCGAAAGACGCGCCCGTGAGAAAAAGCGTCCAGTCCTGGCTTACAAAAGAGGAAATCCAAGGGATCCTGAAGAATCTTTTCGGACAGTGCAGGACGTTCGATTCCAAAGAAATGGCCAGCATCAGTGTGATATGCCAGATCTTTCCCGAAAAGACAGCGGGCTTTCTCATCGATCGGCTCGTCGCTCTCGAAACCGAAAAAACCCCTCAGGCGCTATGGCTCTTAACCGCTCTGGCGAGCATGGGTCCGAACCTCCTTAAACCCCTGAGCCAGCGGTTGCGCAGTGCTCCGGAAAAGGCCCTGCCCCAGCTTATTTCCCTCGCTGAAATATCCATGGACGTTCAGCTCGCACGTGCTCTGCAGGACCTGCTCGATAACAAGGATCTTCAGATCCGCACCTTGGTGGTTTCAGCTTTGGCTCATCTCAAAGCGGAAAGCGCTGTGCCCCGGCTTGCGCAAATAGTTCAGGAGAAGTCTTGGTTCAGCGGCAGGAAGCTTAGGTCGTTTCAGATGCACACGGCGCGCGCCCTTGCGGAGATCGGGTCTCCAAAAGCCAGAGCAGTGCTTCGGGAGCTCGCGGAGCAGGGATCCGGAGAGCTCCAGAGTTTATGCCAGCAACTTCTTTGATCCGGAAACATGACCATGGGTGAGCAAGAAGAAAAAGAAAAACTCCATGCCTTTCATCGGGACCTGTGCATAGGGTTTGTAGGGAGTCTGCGTTCCCTCTCCCTGTATCCCCCTGAGCATCCTGAAACCAGGAAGAAACTCCAAGATTTCTTCAGGAAAATAGATGAACACCTATCTTACCGTTCAAGCCTGGCCATGCTCTTTGTTGACGGAGAGGTGGTGGTGGAAAATACCCGCCTGCCAGAACTGAGCAGTTCCCTGGGCAAGTTTCTCCAACGGTTGGAACAGGTCCACTTGCAACGACTGGTTTTCCAGAAAGGCGTGTTATTTGAAGAATTTGTTCAATTCTTGCAGATTTTGCTCCCCTTGCTCAAGAACCCGGCGGGTGCAGAGCTGGTCCTTGCCGAGGCCAAGGAGAGGCTCCCCCATATTCTTGTTTCGAGCGTTCAGCTCGATGCTGTTTCTCAGGTTTCTTATGAGGATTTTTCTGGCGCGCTCCAGGAAGTCCGCCAGTCCCTGCTCTCTCTATCCGGCCAGATGAAGGAGCTATTCTCGGGTGTTGTCGGGACCCTCCCTGTGACCAAGGTTGCCCTGGCTAGACAAATAGCGGAGACGATCCACAAAATGGTCATGGCAGAAGAATTGCCGATAAAAGTGCTTATCTACCGACGAAACCCCGATCCGGACCCTTATCAACATGCGATCCACGTGTCTGCCGTTTCCATGGCTCTGGCGCAGCGGCTCAAAGTTCACAGGCCGGTGCTTGATGAATTGTGTTTCGGTGCCCTCCTCCATGATATCGGTCTGTTTGTATCCCCGCCGATTGCCGCATCAGCATCCGGCGCCATCACCCTGGATGAAAAAAAGAAGCGGTGGGAGCACCCCATTCGTGGTGCGGAAATCCTTCTATCAACCCGAGGAATCCCGGACCTTGCTCCCCTCATCGCCTACGAACACCACTTCCATTATGATGGTGGAGGGTATCCAGAACAAAAGCAGCGCAGACAGCTCAATTTTGCGAGCCTTATCGTCTCCATTACGAATACATACGATGATCTCCGGCGCAATCGGCCGGAACGGGCCGCTCTCCCCTTGACCGACGCATTGAATTGGATGGATGCCAGGCAGGGAAAAGAGTTCCACCCTCTTCTTCTCAAACAGTTCAGAGCCATGGTCAAGGCCCAAGCGCTTGAAAAAAATAAGAGCGCTTAAAGAAGTGTCCACAGCAAGGGAAAACACTCAATTCATCCAATGAAGCAGTTTACCCTTTTTCTCCAACAATGATGCCGAGATCTTCGGGCTGGTTCTTGTACAGACGGGCGATCGATTTGATATTGAGGCTCTTTAGGACGGAAAAGATATAATTGGCCTTGGGCTTTTGTTCTTCACGATTCAGGATGATGACAATGTTCTTCACAGGCCTGCTGAAAACGGTATGGTCAACGCCTCTCACCTTCCACCCTGATCCCTGAAACAGCGCTTTCAGTTGTTCGGTGAAAGCGAGCGCCTCCTTGTCTTCCTTGTTGCAAGCTAACCGGACGCTAGCTCCTTTATATTTGGATAGTTCTTGCTTTATCTGGGGTAGCAACTGTCTGGGAAGCTTCCTCTCGAACGGCTGTTGCACAGCCGCCTGTAACTGCTCCAGTTCGGTCGCCTTTTCTTGAAGTTCGCCGATGACGTGTTCATACTCTGCCATTTTGGCACTGGTTGTTTCTTCCCGCGCGACCTCGATCTTTCTGTCTACAGCGAGTTTTGTCAGCTGAAGAGCACCAGCAAGGAAAATGAAAATAATGACGAGCCACTGAAGAACCGAAGCGATCTTGGTCAATGTCTGTATCTCTTGCATGATCACGTACTCCTCATTGAGGGATCTGAATTGGTCTCACACTTTCTTAAGGCAAGCTCCATTTCGTCATGCCATTGCGCCGCCAGTGGAAGTTTCTATTCTCCCGCGAGAGCTGTCATTTCTATTTCAATCATGGCACCCAGGGGCAAAGCAGCCACTTGAAATGTGCTGCGCGCAGGCTGCTCTGACGGGAAATACTCCGCATAGACTTCGTTGAAATGGATGAAGTCGTTCATGTCTTTCAGAAGAACGGTGGTCTTTACCACTTTCGAAAAGCTGGTATTGGCCGCCTCAAGAACCGCCTTCAGGTTTTCCATGACTTGACGGGCCTGCTCCTTGATCCCTCCCTTGACCAGCTTGCCCGTAAAGGGATCGAGGGCAATTTGCCCTGATGTGAAAACAAAGCTCCCAGCCCGAATGGCCTGGCTGTATGGCCCAACTGCTTTTGGTGCCTTATCTGTGTGAATGACTTTTCTCATGAAAACCCCCCTTTATAGAAAAAACCATTTGGGTTTGGGACCTATCCGCTTCCAAATCTCCATGGCCATTCATCCCCGCCCTTCCGGGTGAGGCATTCTGGCTTTTTCACGTAAAGTTCTAAGAATTCCGGGACTCATTAGAGGGGTAATTTCGTCCCTATTCCCATCTTCAGGGCTCGTTTGTAGATGATGGGAGCCACAGCCATATCGTCGATTGCCAATCCCAGGTTTGCAGTCATGGTTCTTTCTTTGGGATTTGCCCGACCCGTCTTCTTCCCGGCCACGAGCTCTCCGAGATCCGCATAGATAGGCGGGATATCCTGAAAGTACCCCGATTCTTTGTATTGCAAAAGTTGGGCCGTATCATCCGTGCAGAATTTTGAGCTCTCACGCATGGCGGCAGGATGCCAGTAGGAATCAAAATCCACCAGAGAGGCAAAAGCACCCTCATCCATCATACCCGCCTGAATCGTTCGGTGCGGTTTCTTGAGAATAGGTCCTGCTGTCACAATGATGTCGCACCCGGTGACAGCGTCTCGAGGTTTGTCCACGGGAATTACCTCAATCCCGAATCGCTTGCTCATCTCCTCTGCGTATCGTTTTGTGAGTTCGGCAATGATGTCATAGGCCATGACCCGTTTCAGGGGAAACAACACCTTCAGCGCCTCGAGGTTCGATCTCCCCTGCACACCACATCCCAAAACTCCGAGGACTGTCGATTCCGGCCGTGCAAGATATCGGGCAGAGAGGGCTGTCGCTGCACCGGTGCGCATGCCCGTAATCCAGACGCAATCCATGATTGAGATGGGAAGGCCTGTTTCTGCATCATTGAGAATGAGAAGACCTGTGATGTAAGGCAGGCCTCTTTTGTAATTGCCCACGAAACCGCTCACCCACTTGATTCCAGCGGATTTCATGCTCGGTATATATGCCAAGAGTGCATGGATGAAATTGTCCCCCCCGCCAGGATGGATGCCCGGCTTCGGGGGCGCCTCTGTTTTCCCTTCCCCTTTGTCTCTGAAAGCAATCTCCAGGGCTTCGATGATCTCAGGCATGGGAAGATTTACGGCGGCCACATCCGCTTGTGAGAGATAGAGTAGTTCATTCTTCTTCATACGGTCTCCATCGCGTCCCTGTCGATTTCTCCAGGAACAAGAAACGCGCCCTCGCCCCTAGAGGCCCAAATCCTGATTGATCAAAATGACCTTTATCCTTCCTTTGGGAAAGGATTTTTCCGTGATTGACCAGACATTGCAGATCCGGTCAGGGCTCTTGCACTCTTCGCAGTAAGACGTCTTGACGCAAGGCGTTTTCTTGTCGAGTCTTATCGCATTGGTTGGCGCCGCATAGTTTTTGACTCGGAATATAGCCTCATCCAGATCAGGGACGATTTTATTTCTCCCCACCAGGATGACCACATTCTTCGGCCCAAAGGTGATTGCACCCGCCCTGTTCCCGATCATGTCAAGGTTGATAAGCATCCCGGTCTCAGTCACCGCGTTGGTTCCGGTAATAAAAAGATCCACGAGGAGAGCTTTCCTCCTCAGCTCGAGGCTTTGCTCCGGCGTAAGGGTTTTGTCATAGGTATCCAGAACCTCGAGGCCCGGCATCTTCTTGATCGCATCATAGATGCCCGATGTTATGAAGGTCACGGAGCCACCCCAGGAAACGCTTTTTGCGCCCGTGAGGGGAAGAATCTGTTCCAGCACAATTTTCTTGGCCGAAGCGAGATCCTCCGTCAGGAATACGTCAAAATTGTTCGCTTCCAGAGCGCTTTTGGCCTCCTTCAGCCTGATCCGCCAGTAATTCTCAATCGGTTTGTCCATAAGTACACCCTCCCAGTGCTAATGACCACCCCCGCAAGACTATGCTCTTCTCATCTGTCGATCAAGATACAGTCTTCGATGGGACTCATTGTCCCGATTTCCTATCAGCCTGCTTCCAGAGACGTCAAGACGGCTTGTCGCCCAAATCACTCCTGCCGGAGAGCCTCTTCAAACCTTAGATCTTCTCTCCCCGGCCGGCGTATTTCGATTCTTGTTATGTAGTAGCGGTTCATCCATGGCAGTGTCGTCAAGGGCCGTGCGATGAATCATAAGATAACGGTTCTTCACCTGTCAACATTATGCTTGTATGAGTTTTAGTGGACAGGGTTCCCGAAGAGAGGCATCTTATGAATTTGAACCGGGCATACTCCCCCTGTCCCGACTTGCTGAAATCATCTTGCAAAGCTGAAGCGGCCAACATATAAAATGCTTTTATATCCAATGAACGATCCCTTTGTGAACCTTTCTAATTCTCAAGCTGGTGAGCAGGATGAGCATAAGCTTTAGGAAAATTCAAGGTCAAACGCGGCTCAGGAACCCAATGAAAGGCTTTGCCCTGGACCAGATCCCTTATGAGATTCGTTATGATCCCCTGACTGGGGAATCAGGTCGCGTCTTTCACCTTCCCTTCAAGGCGGAAAGGCCTGATATCTCCTCCACGGTTCAGCATTCCAAAGAAATGTTCTGCCCCTTCTGTCCCGAGGTGCTGGAAAGGTCCACGCCTCTGTTTCCCGACGACGTCATCCCTGAAGGCCGGATTAAAGTAGGCGATGCGACCCTGATTCCGAACCTTCTCCCTTTGGACAAATATGCCGGCGTATCCATATTCTCCAGCACGCACTTCCTCCCCATGGAGGCTCTCACCCCGGAGATCATGCATGACGCATTCGCTGCTGCCCTGCTCTTTATTCAAAGGATCGGCGATCTCGATCCCCTGGTTCACTATTTCAGCATTAACTGGAACTACATGCCGGCGGCCGGTTCGAGCATCGTCCATCCTCATCTCCAGCCTAACTGCGGTGAGGTTCCCACGAATCAGCACCGCCTTCAATTGGAAGCCTCCGAGAGGTACTTTCGTGAAAACGGCCGCCCCTTCTGGGAGGATCTCCTGGACGCCGAGAAGGCAAAAGGAGAGCGCTATGTCGGGGAAATCGGCTCCACTTGCTGGATCATGAGTTTTGTCCCACTAGGCTTCTTGCCCGACCTCTGGTGCATCTTCAGAACCCACTATTCATTCGCCGATATGAAAGAAGAGGAGATGACGTCTTTTCTCCGAGGGCTTTCGGCAGCCTTGCGGTACTTCAACAGCGAAAACATCACGAGCTTTAATCTGTCCATGTTTTCCGTCAGGCAAGGGGAGCACTTCCGATTGAACGCAAAAGTTTGCCCCCGGCTTTTCCCCAGAGCCATCAAAAACAGTGACATGGCCTATTCTCAGATGATCCACAAAGAGCCTTTCACGGTGAAGCCGCCCGAGTCGGCCTGTTCTGCCTTAAGGGATTTTTTCCTCGGGGCAAATGAATTTCCCCGCGAATCTCCACATGTAAAGGAGAGAATGCCATGGACGAAACCATAAGATTAGAGGTTGTCGAAAGAATCGCCAGGATACGCCTTGACAGGCCAGCAGCCTTTAACGCTTTCGGCCTGGAAATGATCGCCTTTCTTGCTGACACTCTGACAGGGCTCTCCCAAGACCCTGCGGTGATCGGCGTGATCATCACCGGTGAGGGTAAGGCTTTTTGTGCTGGGGGAGATCTCAGGTGGATTGCAGCTTCAGGCGAGAGGTTTGGTGCTCTGTTCCATTCCCTTGCTGCGAAATATCACCAGGCAATCCTTGAGATACGGCGCATGCCCAAGCCTGTTGTAGCAGCCATTAACGGGCTGGCCGCTGGAGGAGGTTTTTCTATGGCCCTTGCCTGCGATTTCAGGATCATGGAATCGTCTGCCGTTCTCAGGCAGGCTTATACGAGCAACGGCCTCAGCATTGATGGGGGAGGTACTTACGCCCTCCCAAGACTTGTAGGGCTTGCGCGAGCCATGGAAATTGCAGCATTTGACCGAGCGATCAGCGCGGAACGTGCATTGGCATGGGGGCTCGTCACAGAAGTCGTGCCGGATGGCCACTCCTTAAGACGAGCGGTGGAAATGGTTGAGGAGATCGGCAGACTGCCCCTTTCCTCTTTTGCTGCATCCAAGAAGCTCTTCACCGATTCTTTCAACACTGCTTTTGAGAGCCAATTAGAAAAGGAAAGGGAGTTCCTCGCTCTGTGCGCCGATCATCCCAATGGTCGGGAGGGCATAAAGGCTTTCTTGGCAAAACGCAAGCCATCGTACTCGTAGAGCTTCATAACCTGCTTCCCGCCACAGGTCTCTAACTTACAGGCAGCATATATTCAGCCAGCCGCGAAGAGGTTTTCCTCAAATTCAGGCTGAGCAAGCGCGCTATTCCTTTCAGGATCTTAATACCTATCCTGGGGTGGTTCAATAGAAGAAGATCAAAACCATCCGCCTTCAAAGTAGCAAGAATAGCCTTCTCACGCACCTTGACAGTTGCCGACCTGGGTGTTTTGTCGATAACGGACATTTCACCGATGGAACGCCCCTTGGATAGGGTACTGATGAGCACGCGCTCAGCTTTAGGCCTACCACCGACCGATTCTTTGATGACGTCCAGTTCGCCTTCGATGACAAAGTAGACGCAGTCCGCTTCACCTCCTTCCTTAAAAAGGATCTCATCACGTTCGACCTCAAGGAAGTTGATATGTTCCACCGCAACGAGAAGCTCTTCGGAAGTCAGGGTCTCAAAGAACGGAAAGTTTTTGAGGAAATCCTTGACCACCTTTCGGACTTTGGCTTCTGGCAGAGGTTTGACCTTGCTCATTGCTCATCTCCTCAACAATGAAAATGGCCGTAAAGGCATGGCCCCGATAGCATGTGGCCGTACCATCCCCTCAGCGCAGCCTGGACACAAATTGCTTCACCTGATAATCCCATTCTTGGGTCACCATATCGACACGCGTCTCGCTTCCCTCCTGACAGAGGCTGGCCGTGACATACCCACCGCCGCCCTCAAAAGTCACACATCCAGGGGTCGCCTCCTTCAACGTAAGACCCAGCCCCCCTTCTGCAAAGAAGCGCTTCAACTCTTCGATCACCTCTTCAGGTGACAGCTTACTCCTGCACTCTAATCGTAACATTCTCCAGGCCCCTCCAATCTTGAACTTCC
>JAHECH010000739.1 GCA_024641835.1 Deltaproteobacteria bacterium | reverse complement strand
TCAAAATCTCCAGCATTTTTCTCATCTCGCTGACAGGGATCTGCCCATCAGCGGATTCCTCCCCCTGTTCAAGCGAGGCAAAGGTCAAGTATCCACCCAAGAGGGATGAAGCAATTCGGCTCAGGCGGCCCATAGACCCCGTGCAGAAGGCGATAAGCTTGATGTTGAGCTTTCGAGCTTTTGGAATCAAGTTCAATACACGTAGATTGTCCTCGGGCGCTTCTGCCTTCGTTACGATTTTCACGATATCCGCACCTGTGGAGGCAAACTCTCCCAGAGTTTGTTCCAGGATGTCACGGTCCGGGGTTCCATTGACGAAGTGGCTGGACAATATGACCTTGAACGCGCGCTGCGGTTGAAAGAATTCTTGCCGAAACCTTAGAGGCATGGTGCATTCCACGTCCACCATGTCTGCTCCAGCGTCAATGGCGCTCATGAGATAATCGGAGCGGGTTCTGAAACCCGCTGATCCTTTTCCCCCTTGGTCTATGGACCGATAGGTTGCCATGATAGGCTTCTGAGTGCATTGGATCATCTCTTCAAGACAGAATGATTCCATCAGGTCAAGACGAAATTCCAGCACATCAGCCAAGGGGTTCGCTCCGGCGATCTTTTCAATGGCCTCGCCGGTGTTCCTGGCTGAAATGGGAACACAGATCATGGGAGTGACATACGAATCATTCAATGTTCTTCCTCATCCTGTCCAGAAACTTGTGCATTTCATCGTAATCTTTTGCTCTGATGATATGGGTGAGATAAACCAATCGGGAGTTGATTTTCTCGATCTGCCTCAGCGAGTGGGGATTGAACATGATCTCAGAAAGCAGGTCGTCATCTTCTGAAAAGAGCCCTCTGGCAATCTCCAGGTGTTTTCGAAATGTGGTCCCTGGCGCCTCCTGCTTTTTCATACATGCAGCAAACACCATGGATGAGGCAAAGGGGATGGAGAGGGAATAGGCAATGGCCCTATCATGTTCTTCAAAGGTATATTCATAGATATTCAGGTGGAGGTTCCCGTAAAAGTCTCTGAAAAAAGCCTTCCCTTGTTCATCGGACTCCTTGATCACGATGGCGTTTTCATCGCGAAGGTCTCTGATATTGGCAAAAGTGGGGCCGAACATGGGGTGGGTGGATACAAAGCGCTTTCCCGAGCGCTCGTACAGTTCCCTCAAGCCCACTTTTACTGAGGCAATGTCTGAAATAATGCAATCCTCAGGCAGGAAAGGAAGAACATGGCTAAATGCCTTTTGAGTATCTGAAAGGCTGACCGCGTTTATCACGAGCTCAGGCTCAAAAGAGGCAACCTCCGAAAGGTCGAGAAACGTCTTCACATCGGGGAGGTATTCCAGCTTTCTCCTGTCGATATCATAAACCGCCACTTCATGGTCGAGACATAACTTTCCTACAAGCCAGGCACCCATATGCCCTGCACCCATGATAAATACCCTCATACAACCTTTTTCTCCCTGTAGCATCCCTTGAGTTTAAAGTCTGTGGTGATCTCTTTTACTTTGTCCAGTGCGTTCAAAACCCTTTCATCCCTGTTAGACCCCATAAAATCCACGAAAAATGCGTAGTTTCCAGGCTCGTGGGGAATGGACTCTATCCTTGTGAGGTTAAGGTTCCTTTTTGCAAACACCTCAAGGACCCGGAAGAGGGTTCCTGCCTTATGCTCTGTGGAGAATATGATGGAACATTTATCACCATCTTCTTTGTTCTCTTCTGTGGAGAGCACGAGGAATCTTGTCAAGTTTCTGTCAAGGCTTTCAATGTTCTCCTTGATTATTTCGAGGTCATAGAGCCTCGCAGCGAGTTTGCTTGCAATGGCAGCAACGCCTTTGGGTCTTTCTTCAGCCACCATTTTGGCTGCTCCCGCAGTATCCCTGTATGGAATCGCCTCGAGTTTGTTCCTTGCAATGAAGTGACGACATTGCGACAGAGCTTGAGGATGGGAGTAAACTATACGGATTTCCCTGTGATCCGTCCCTGGCATGGCGAGAAGACAATGACGAATGGGGAGCTCCACAGCTCCCACCACATGAAGGGCCGTGTGGATGAGCAGTTGGTTCACTTCATCAACGGCACCTCCAAGCGTATTTTCGACGGGAACGATCCCGTAGTCATAGAGGCCTGACTGAACTCCATCAAAAACACCGGCAAAGTCGATGCATGGTACTGGGAAGTAATCCGGATTCCATTCCTTTGATGCCATTTCCCCGTATGCGCCGTGCTCACCTTGAAACGCTATGATCTCGCAATCGTTTTCTTGAAGGTGTTTGCTGTGCCTGATAACCTCCCGAAAGATCTTACCCGTGAATTCCTCATCAATCAGTCCTGTTGAACCTATCCTAATCTTCTCGAGGAGTTCACGCTCCCTTGGGAGGTCTTCCACTCGGAACTTGAGTTTCCTTGCTATAAGGGTCAGTTCCATTCTCTTGTTTAGAAGCTTCAGAACCCTTGAATCAATAAGGTCAATTTCATTTCTGATTTCTTTTAGATTCATGGCATGCCTGAATTGTTTCTATTTCTCTCTCCAGTTCATTAATGGATAGCTCTTCAACCACTGCATTGCCTATCGCCTTAAGCAATACAAAATGGACCCTGTCTCCTTCCCTCTTCTTGTCCTTTCTTAGCGCACCAAGGATCCTTTTCCCACCGATTGGAATCCTGACAGGGAGCCCCAGCCTTTGTAGCAGACCCTCTATTCTTTCCCTGTCCTTACTGCTAAGGTATCCTCTCTTCTCGGAAAGCCTAGCAGCAAAGGCGATTCCAATGCTAACCGCCTGGCCATGGGACAG
>JAHECH010000091.1:8679-10353 GCA_024641835.1 Deltaproteobacteria bacterium | reverse complement strand
CCGTGCATGGGAATGACTGATGAAACCTCGCCGCCCGCCTTCGCTGCCCCCTTTTTGCATAGTCATTCCCAGTCTCTCTTCGTTTCCTCATTTTGAAAGAGACCCCCACGACCCCCAATCCATACCCCTGTGTCCAGTAAAAAATGTGGGACATAGTCAGTCCTCAGGTGGGGAGAATAGGGTGCAGGCGCTTGTGAGCTTGGCAGGCGCTCCAATGAGGATCAACAGGTCGTTCTCTTTCAGGATGGTGTCGGCATCCGGATTGGATATCAGTTGTCCTTCACGCCGTATGGCCAGGACAGTAACACCATGTTTTTTCCTGAGTTCACTCTGGCCAATGGACCGCCCTCTCACCGGTGATCCTTCACTGATTCTGATGGTACTGACCTCCACATCCGGGAGGTAGTGCTTCAGATCTCCAAAAGAAGTCGATTCTTTTGAAAGACTTCGAAACATCTGATATCCATCAGCCCGGGTTTCAGCTATCAGGGCTTCGATTTCATGGCGGGGAATCAGATACTTTGACAGGACGCGACTGAAGATTTCAATGGAGGTTTCAAACTCCTCGGGAATGACCTCATTGGCTCCTAGGGCGTAGAGCCGTCCCATCTCGGCCAGGAACCGTGTTCTTACGAGAATGAAAATTCTTGGGTTTTCTTTTCGCGCAATGGCCGTTATCCTTCGGCATGCTTCGGGGTCTGAGATCACAAGGACGATGATTCTAGCCTCTGCCACATTGGCATGTTTGAGGATTTCTTCCTGGGATGCGTCGCCGTAGTAGATCGGTTCTCCTTTTTCTCTTTCCTTTTTGACTGTCTGAGAATTCATCTCCAGAATCACGTAAGGGATACCTGCCATTCTGGCTGCGCGGGCCAGGTTTCTTCCGTTAAGGCCAAACCCGACAATAATCAGATGATCTTCGAGTTTCTGGGGCTGTTTCGTATCTTTGGATCCTGAGTCAGCAGCCCACCCTGTTCTGACTCGAGCGGGGATGAGCCTCGAGAAAATACCTGCGATCCTTGGACCCAGGGCGATGATGAATGGAGTAAGGGCCATGGTTACAACGGATACGTCGAGAAACAGCTGCAGATGGTTAGGGGACAGCAAGCCCAGCTCTTGCCCTTTGTCAAAAAGAATGAAGCTGAACTCACCGATCTGACACAGGGCCAACCCTGTCAGGATGCTCGTCCGAAGGGGATATCGAAGAGTGAATATGACGGCACAGGCGAGAACGCTTTTTAACGCGACGACGAGAAGGGCCATCATGACAATCCGTAGAGGGTTCTCTATGAAGAATTCTAGATCCACAAGCATCCCGATGGAGACAAAGAAGAGGCTCGCAAAAACGTCGCGAAAGGGAATGATATTGCCGAGGGTCTCGAAGCTGAAGTCTGTCTTTGAAACAATGAGACCAGCCATGAACGCACCGAGAGCCAAAGAGAGCCCCAGGCCGTAAGAGAGAAAAGCCACTGCAAAGCACATGGCGAGCGTACTCAGCAAGAAAAGTTCGCGACTTCGCGTGCGGGTGATCTGATACAGGATTCGAGGTACGAGCCATTTGGCGCTGAGGATGACCAAAACGACCAGACCAACCCCCTTGGCCAGCAGAAGGATGAGAGAGCCCCGGTCTTGACCGGGTGCACCAGCCAGAAAGGGAGAAAAAATCATCATGGG
>JAHECH010000091.1:0-8669 GCA_024641835.1 Deltaproteobacteria bacterium | reverse complement strand
GGACAACAACCATGTCCTGGAAGATGAGTATGGCCAGAGTCGCCCGACCGTGGGGGCTCTCCACCTCGGCTCTTTCTTGAAGCAGTTTGAGCACAATGGCTGTGCTGCTGAGGGAGAAAAGAAAGCCGATGAAAACGGAGGGGCCGTGACCAAGGCCGGCCTGCGTTGAGATCAAAAAGACCGCAGCGATGGAGAAGAGGACTTGAAGGGTGCCGCCGACAAAGACAAACCTCTTGATTCTCAAGAGGTTATCCAGGGAAAATTCGATTCCGATCGTAAACAGGAGAAAGACGATGCCGATCTCCGCCAGAATCTCGATGTCCTTCGCAGTAGTGATGATTCCCAGGGCGTGAGGGCCTACGATCACGCCGGTGATGAGGAAACCAACTACGGAAGCTATTCTGAGCCAATGGCATACGAGAAGAACCGGAATGGCAAGCCCAAAAATGAGTAGAAGATCTAAGAGTAAAGGTATGTCCATGGATGCTAGGGGATGCTCCTATGGATGGTTGGTCCGGTTATGCTCTCTGATTATCGGCTAACTTGTCTTCTGGACCGTGTATTCGATCGTCACCCGGTCCCGGGAACCAGGGGCGATCTTGAGAGATGCAGGAGTGAGGGTCAGCTTGGCTGTGGTGGTGCCGGATTTGTCCAGCGCATCCACCCAGACTTTGTCTGTGTAAATGGTGGTCATATTTTCCAGAACCCTTTTCCCACCGATGACCTGTACCTTTTCCGGATCCAATTTGGCATCCGTGATCATTGTTTGATCCGGGAGTTTCCCAGCCCAGTCCACCTGAACGTACAGATCTTTTCGTGCAAGCGTATCCAGGGTTACTTCAACCACCGGCGTCTTCACGTTCTTCAGGACGACTCCGGGCGGCAAAGATACGTTGTCAGGGCTGATGGTGAAACGATTGTTGCCAACGCTGTATTTGCTCAGGTCCACCCTCACCTTGACCTGATCAGGTTGCAGGGATCTTATGAGGGCGCCTGAGCCGCTGAGTTCAAGGCGAACCGTGTTGGTGGAGGTGTCCACAATTTCCGTGTTGGGATCCCTGTTCGTGTATTCGATAGGGATTTCGAGGGAGATCAGGGTATCCACACCTCTCGCATACGTGAACCAAACCACCGTGATAATGAGAAAAGAAACGAGAGCCGCGGCGCCAAGCTCCACTCTTTCCTTTCGTATCCGGCCTGCCCGCTTCGTGGACAGCCCCAGGTGCTCTTTCAATGCTTCAGCAAGGTCTTCCTCTCGCCGGACGATGTCAAAGCGGTAGCCTTTGGCAATGGATATCGTGCCTCTTTCTTCCGAGACCACAATCATCAGGGCATCTGTCTTTTCGGCGAGACCTGCCGCTGCCCTGTGGCGGGTACCGTAATAGCTGGGGAAATCCTTTCGATGGGAGAGAGGCAGGATGACGCCAACTTCGGTCACCTGATTGCCCTGAACAACGGCTGCGCCATCATGGACGGGATTGTCTTCCCAGAAAATCCCCGTGATCATTTCCTTGGACACCAGCCCCTGCCAGGGAATGCCGCTATGAACGATATCGGACAGATCATCATTCCCTGGCAGAACGATGAGGGCACCCACCTTCCTCCTGCTGAGTTCGAAAACGCTCTCAACAATGATTTCAATGGGCGTTTTGGAGATGCTTCGAGGAAGCTCCCACAGAATAGCTCCCATGTTCTTTACTTGGAGAACCGAACGGATCTCATTCCTGAAAACCACGATGATGATGAGTGCACCAAAGGCGGTGATTCCCTGGACGGCCCAGCTCGTGATGATGAGGCCCAGCGAGACAGCAATTCTCTGGAAAAACCACAAAACCGCTATTCCGATGAGGGCGCGGAACGTGTTGGTTCCCCGGAAAAGAACATACAGGCGGAAAAGAATGTAGCTGTTCAAAGCAACATCAGCTACGTCCTGCCAGCGGATGCTCGAAAAGAAAAAGAATAAATTCTTCATGCTCAATCCGTGATGCTGAACCTGACGATTCCGAGGACCACACCTTCCTGGTCGGTAATCTCCACTCGCCAGGGACCCTTATCGGTCTCTTCGAGGTTGATGGTGCTGTATGTGGCCCAGCGAGGAGGCTGGAGGTTCAGCTTCACCCTCGTGCTCAGCTTACCCCTGTAATACCAGTTGTGATAAATGGCCGTTTTCTTAGGGACCGGGTCAAACTCGCTGTAACAATAGACTCTGCCTGCTGCAAGAGGAAATACAACGCCCTGGTTGTAGGGAACACGTTCTTTAAGGCCTTCGCACATAATCGCTTTGACCAGGGCCAGCTTTTGCGGGTTAGGCGGGGCGCTAGAGTTCTTTTCTTCGGCCGAATGCCCGTAGGAATGAGGAAAAAGCACAAACCAGAGCAGCAGAAAAAGAAGAAGTATACGGACCTTGAACTTCATGATCAGTTGACCGGTTCCATCCCGACTCTCGACATACATATATTTATATCTCGAAAACCGCCAAATAACAATCGAATTGAAACAGGGAGAGAAAGGTCTTTTCCTTCAGAGGAAAAGATAGACGCTGGCAAGGTCAAAAAGTTGAAACCTCCAGTTCTCTTTTTGTTGACTTCGCTGAAAAATAGGGTAGTCTCCATTTCGAAAAATTTTTTCCAGTATTTCTTCTGAGAGATGATGCGTTCCCTGTGACGGACATCTCTCCGCAGGGGTTTCGCAGTCGAACCAACTCGGACCCAAGGCGAGCCATGGTCCCCTGGAGAAAGGTATGAGATCGATCCTTGTTGTATCAGAAGACAGGGAAACCTATCGCATCATCCGCGCCTGCCATCGCTCCGCCTTCAGGGTCGAGCTTCTGGCCACCAGGGATAAGGCCCTGGAGATGCTTCATACCAAGCGCTTTGATTACCTCTTCATAGACCTGGAACTCCTCCGAGAGCCGAGATCCGGGGACGGGTACAAAGACGGGCTCCATGCCTTCTGGGAAGTCAATCCCACCCTCGAAATTATCGTCATGTCCCCTCAAGACATGATCCGACAAGCTGTGATGGCTGTGAAAGCGGGGGCGAGCAACTATCTCACCTATCCTCTCAATCGCGACGAGGTCAGGTTCGTCACGGACAGCATCGACGAGACCATTCTCATCCAATCCGAGCTGGACTACCTAAGGGATAAGTTCTGGCAGGCTGATTCACTGGAGACCGTTCAGACAAGAAGTCGCGCGATGATGGCCGTTTTCGATAAGATCCGATCAGTGGCGCCTACAAAAAGCACCGTCCTCCTGATCGGTGAAACCGGAACCGGGAAAGGTGTTTTGGCTAACCTCATCCATAAGCACAGCAACCGGAGGGATGTTCAGTATATCAGCGTTCACTGCGGCGCGATTCCTGACACCCTGCTGGAGAGTGAACTCTTCGGCCACGAAAAAGGGGCTTTCACCGGTGCGGTGAGAAGAAAGCTGGGCCGGTTCGAGATCGCTAAGGGAGGGACGATTTTCCTGGACGAAATCGCGACCATCACGCCCTCTGCACAGATCAAGCTCCTCCAGGTACTCCAGGACGGGACCTTTCAGCGGGTGGGAGGCGAGGAAACCATCGACGCAAACGTCAGGGTCATCGCAGCGACGAACACAGATCTCAAGAAAATGTCTGAGGAAGGGCAGTTCAGGAAGGATCTGTATTACCGGTTGAATGTCTTTCCCATCGAGGTCCCGCCTTTGAGGAAAAGGATAGAAGATATTCCTCACTTCGTGGATGTTTTCCTGAAACGAATGAGCAAGTTCAATGCCAAAGGGATTCGGCATGTTCATCCAGCGGTGATCCAGGCCTTCCTGAAATATCCCTGGCCCGGTAATATCAGAGAACTCGAGAATCTGATCGAACGGGCTAATATCCTCGAGACGACATCTGTTCTCAGTCCTGAGAGCTTTCCGAGCGAGCTTTTTGAGACTGATGCTGTTCCAGCATCTGTTCCTCTCGATGCCTCTATGACCCTGGCGGAAGTGAGACGAAAGGGGTTGAAAGAGATCGAAAAGGTTTATATCCAGGAGCAACTGAACCGCCATAGAGGAAAGATCAAGGATTCAGCGAAAGCAGCTGGGATCACGACCAGGCAACTGCACAAGCTCATGAAAAGGTATGGAATTCGGAAAGAGGAGTTCAAGCCCTCGCCCTAAACCTGAGAATGGATGGCCCTTCTCGCCTTCCGGAACCTTGCTTTACTTAATCCCTTCCGGTTTTCTTTAAATCCGGGTCAGGACTTAACGGGCAACAGCATGTTAAAAAGGAGGAACTGCGGGTTCCGATGCTAAAAATAACGGAACCCGGATTTCTTCTTTCCTGAGGCCTCGGGTTAAAATGAAGGATTTAGGATACTTGCCCTGTACAGGCGAATTCATGAACATGCGATTCTACGGCCTCACCGGAGCCTTTCTCCGGCCTCATCGGAACCTTTCGTTCCCGCTGCATTTCTCTACATGTGAAAATGTCTTTAAATTTCAGGGCATTCTTTATTTGGCATACCTCCTGCTTATTCAGAAGAGGGTTAAATGATGGATAGGGCCGAAGGCGAGGAAAGGAGGTGATGCAGAAATGAAAAGGGGGTGACGAAACCGCGCAACAAGATGATATCGGTTACGGGCGTTGTGGTTCCCACGGACTGGGATGAAAAGGGAAACGTGGTGGGCATTGCTATTTCCTCTCACGACGAGATTGAATACTTTGTGGACAAAAAAGGGAAGGGGTCTGAGCTTTTGCCTCTCATCAGAAAAGAAGTGGAAGTACGGGGAATTGTTAGAGAAGAAGAAAACAGAAAAGTCATCACCGTACGAAAATTCAGCATCGCAGAACGTCCTGCATCGGATGGAGTACTCCTTAACTAGTGTCAAACCAGGAATCGAAGATTCCCAGATGAAGCGATCAGCGCTCAGCATTTAGCGCAAGAGTGACGAGTGACAAGGGACAAGTGACGAGAAACATTTACTCGTCCCTCCCGCCCCGCCGTATTTTCCCCGGGTTTATCCTGCCCCGGTATCCCGGCGTGAACTGAAAAAGGGAGATAATTCGAGATTTATGAACTATGAAGAAGAAAATGCATCGGTATCGGAACAAGAGGTTCCTATTGGGGAAAAAACGGAACTTAGATTTCGCAATTAAAGTTTGAATATGTTTTCAAGATGTTATAGAATTTTCATGCTGTTAAAGGCTGCCTGAGACATCCCATGGAGATTTCAATCGGAACCGGGTGTTCACCTGTCGGATATGTGGGGATGATGAAACTACGGGATATCAACAGGTTGCGGTTTTGGCACGTATGATGCTGTTCAATAAACAATGTATGGGCGGAGCAGGGTCTTTGCAGAATTGGAAAGATCCTGCCGGGGAAATTGGGTTTTCCCGAGACTAAGAACTCAAACGAGGGGGTTGTTATGAAAAAGGACTTGCTTAGCACGGAGGATTTTGAGCCTCCGAGTCCCACCGTCGGACTCGGAGAATCGAAGGTGGCAAAAAATTCTGAGTGTCCACCGCAAGTCAAAACTCAGAAAAAAAACGCAAACGTCATTTCAATTCAGAAAATCTCTTCTGTACCGAGGTTCCGGACCGGTCCTCGGTCTCTCGCCTTCCGCAAAGGCTTCTTCCCCGAAGTTTCTCTCGCAGAATGGAACAACTGGCATTGGCAACTGAAGCACCGCATCAGGGACATGGAGTCGCTGAGCAAGTTGTTGCTCCTATCCGAAGACGAAAGGCTGGCGCTGAGCCGAGAGTCCCATCCACTGCCTGTGGCAATTACGCCTTATTATGCGAGCCTGCTGGACAAGGAAAATCCTGCTCAACCTGTTCGCCGAACAGTGGTGCCGGTGACAGATGAGTATTTCACCTCTCCAGGAGAGGCTGAAGATCCTCTTGGTGAAGAGCATGACAGCCCAGTGCCAGGGCTCGTTCACCGATATCCGGACAGGGTACTATTCCTTGTCACAGACTTCTGCTCCACCTACTGCAGGTACTGCACTAGATCTCGCATCGTGGGTGGAGGGAAGGGGTCGCCCGTGAACGCGGCCCAGTGGGAAAAAGCAATAGCGTACATTGAAAGAACGCCCGCTGTACGAGATGTGCTCTTCTCCGGAGGGGATCCCCTCACACTTTCGGATGAGGTCCTGGAGTGGCTCATATCCCGTGTTCGCAATATACGCCACGTAGAATTGCTCAGGATCGGGACCAAGGTGCCCGTGGTCTTACCTCAGAGGATTACACCGGCGTTGGTCCGGATGCTTAAAAAATACCATCCTATTTGGATGAGCATTCATTTCACTCACCCTGATGAATTGACGCCCGAAACCAATCAGGCTTGCGAACGTCTCGCAGACGGAGGGATTCCCCTCGGAAGCCAGACTGTTCTCCTCTCCGGGGTCAATGATGACGTTGAGACGATGAAGAAGCTGGTCCATGGTCTTCTTAAGATCCGGGTGAAACCCTATTACCTCTATCAGTGTGATCCCATTCTGGGTTCATCCCATTTCAGGACGCCCGTGGAGAAAGGGCTGGAGATCATCCGGGGATTGCGCGGCTTTACGACAGGCTACGCTGTGCCTCATTACGTGATTGACGCTCCCGGCGGAGGAGGCAAAATTCCCTTGCTTCCCGAGTACTTCATCGGCCGGAGCGGGGATGATTTGCTCCTCAGGAACTACGAAGGAAAGGTCTTTTCTTACCCTGAGCCGGCGCGAAGGGACGGAACCGAAAGATCCGCAGAAGCGATTGGCCAGGAGGCCGGCGCTGCTCCATGAGGATAGGGATCACCTATGATCTCAGGGAGGACTACATCGCCTTGGGGTTAGGCGACGAGGAGACCGCTGAGTTTGATCGCCCAGATACCATCGAAGCGATAGAATCGGCTCTCCAGGACCTCGGTTTTGAAACCGATCGCATCGGCAATATCAAGAGCTTGGCCACAAGGCTGGTCGCAGGTGACCGCTGGGACATGGTCTTCAACATCGCTGAAGGGTTGAGAGGCTTTGGCAGGGAGGCGCAGGTCCCAGCGCTCCTGGATGCTTATAATATTCCTTACACTTTCTCCGACGCCCTTGTCCTCGCCCTCACCCTGCACAAGGGAATGACCAAGCGAGTCATCCGTGATCTGGGCATTCCAACCCCCGATTTCTCTCTGGTGGAGACCGTGACCGACTGCGACGAGGTCCGTCTCCCTTTCCCTGTTTTTGCGAAACCCGTAGCTGAAGGCACAGGCAAAGGGATCAATACCGCATCCAAGATCAGAACAAAGCAGGAACTGAGCTCTGTCTGCGAGCGGCTCCTCAATGATTTCAATCAGCCTGTTCTGGTGGAAGCCTTCATGCCCGGAAGGGAATTCACCGTGGGTATCGTAGGAACCGGTAAGGCTGCACGAGCGATCGGATGTATCGAGGTTTTGCTTCGAAAAGAGGCCGAGCCTGAAGCCTACTCTTACTGGAACAAGAAGAAGTATGAGGAACTGGTAGAATACCTGCTGGTGGAGGATGAAATGGCCGACAGGGCCATAGAGGTGGCTATGGCCGCATGGCGCGGACTCGGGTGCAGGGATGGGGGCCGCGTTGACTTGCGGGCTGATGGAAAGGGTGTTCCACAGTTTCTGGAAGTGAATCCCCTAGCAGGACTCCATCCTGTGGTCTCCGACCTTCCCATCCTCTGTACCCTGAAAGGAATGGCTTACCGGGACCTCATTTCCATGATCATTGAATCGACCCTGGCAAGAATAGGGAAGGCAGGTGCTTCCCGCTGAATGCCGTGGAGACGCTATACTGCCTGCTTTGGCTCTGGCGTGGCCCAGGCCTCTCTTCCTCCTCGGGGCCGAAGCCGGCTTCGGGGGGTTAAGACAGTAACGGCGAGCCCCACCGCGGCAGCCACAAATGCGGCCACAAAGACCGATTCCACCGCACCGGTCAGCGCGCCCCGCAGGGCCTTATCTGCGACCTCAGCCCCATCGTGCACCGGCCGGATCAGCTCTTCCAGGGATACGACCGTTTTGTCCATGCCCACTGCCATCAGATTAGAGGCAAGCCGCAGGCTCAGGATCGCGCCCATCACACTCACACCCAGGGCGCCGCCGATGACCCGGCTGAACTGCAAAGTCGCCGTGGCGGTGCCCAGCACGTTGCGGTCAACAGTGCTCTGCACCGCGATCAAGAAGGCGGGAACAGACAGTCCCATCCCGATCCCCATAAGGGTCAGGTTGAACATGACGCCAGAAAGCGTGCTATTCACGCTCACCTGGGACATCAGAAACGAACCTATCGTAAGGAAGCTCATCCCAATAAGGATGATGGCGCGATAGCTAAAACGCAGTAATAGCCGGCTGCCGATGATGGCTGCAAAGACCCACCCGAGCATCTGGGGGGTCAACGTGCTGCCCGCCACGGTTGCAGTTGTGCGTAGGACAGCCTGCACGAATAGGGGAACGAAAGATGTGCTGCCGAACATGGTCCACCCGGTGAGTAGGCCCTGGGCCACCGCTACAGCGAATAGACGGCCCCGAAGCAGGAAGAGGGGCAGGACGGGATCAGCAGCGTGTCGTTCCACGGCCATCAGGGCGGCGAACAGAATGACGGACGATGCAATCAATGCCCAGCTCGTCAGTGTTCCGAGGTTGAACAGCCCAAGCAAAAGGATGACCACCCCTGCCGACAGGAGGCCAGCACCCGGATAGTC